>NZ_CFHTQA010000029.1:0-45136 GCF_984394615.1 Spongiibacter sp.
CCTCCTATACGGAAGCGGCTCCTTGAAACCTGACAACCTATGTCAGGACGGGACAAGGCGGTTTATCACCGCGTCAGCCATCCAGCATTTCCGCCACACTGATCACGTTGGCAGCAACATCGACCATACGCTTATTGTTGCTCATCGCCGCCTCGCGTAGCTGTCGGTAGGCCTGTTCCTCAGTGATGTTGCGTGACTTGATCAAAATCCCCTTCGCTTTATCAATCAGTTTGCGTTCTTCCAGCGTCTGCCGGGCCTGCCCCAACGCATCGTTCAGCTCGCGAAGACGTTCGGCCTGATGCTGCACCAGGTCGAAAATACTGCGGGCGACCCGCACATTGACGCCGGGGCCAATACTGAGCGTCGTGTCGGCGTTATCGTCTTCATCGCCGAGCGAGGATAGCGGTACGGTGTCGCTGAGCGTTGCCAGTTGACGGTGATGCTGCTGCAGGTCCATTTCTGCGGCGTCGATCTTCGCCTCGCAGAGTGTCAGCAGCTCCTGAGCCAGACGTTGTTCGCAGCGCTGCATGGCGTCAATACGGTGGGTGGTCAGTTCATACCAGATCTCGGCCATTGTGGTGGGCAGCTGTTCGCCGGGTTCGTAGCGTCGAATCATCTGGCGCATGCGCGCCAGCTCTGAGTAGCTACTGTCATTGGTCTGGGATTCCCAGCAGTGCAGGGCGTCAGTGCTGGCGACATCGCTAAAAATATCCAGGCAGCGCTGTTGCGCATACTGCAGGCCGTTCAGTCGGTCGATGATGTTTTTGCTGAATTCGCCTGCGCTGAAACCAATCACTCCCCATGCGCGTTCCTGTCCGGCATATTCTTTACCCTGCAAAAAATTAAACATGGTGACCAGAGCCTGGGTAATTTGTGGGTCGCCGGAAATATCTGCTGCCTCGAAGATCAGCGCCAGCAGGTCGGCAATCAGCTGGTTGTATTCATCGGTATTGTTGGCGGCGGCGATTTCCCTTGCGTTAACCTGCTGGCGAAGGGCGTCCAAACTGTCGAGCCGGTGCAAAACCACGGCGATACGGTTGAGCAGCGTGGCCGCGCTCGTCATGGAATTCAGTTCAAGGCTGTCCAGTGCTTCGCGAAAGGCATCTACGGCAAAGGTACTTAAGCCGAGCTGCTGCGCCCGTGTATCGCCGCCCCGCGATCCCCGAGAGACCAGGTAGATATTGCTGAGTCCACGCTCGCGCTGAAGTTCGTGTATGAGTGCGGTCACGTGTGTGACAAGGCCGCAGCTGAGTTCCAGCTGTTTGAGAGAGTGGATTTCTGCCTGCTTGGCGGCAAGCAAAAAGTCCTGGCTGCTTAACTGGCTGGCTGACATGGATTCTGGCCGGGGTTGCGTATTGGTCATAGTGGCACCTCCATTCTAGTTGGCTTTGCCGAGTGCAGAAAGGCCCTCAGGCGACGGCTTCATCAAGTTGTGCAGCGGGTTTGGCGAAGCGCGTGACGTCACCCACGATGATCAGTCCGGCATCGTCATTTTGCGCCTGTGCCGCTAATGTCGGCAGTGCGTCGAGTCGACCGCACAGTAATTGCTGGTTGGGTCGGCTGCCATTGAGGATGAGGGCCACCGGTGTTTGTGGTAGCAAGCCTTCTTGAAGCAGACGTGCCTGAATAGAGGCCGCTTGCCGCAGCCCCATGTAAAACACCCGTGTCGGGAGCTGGGCATTGTCCGGTGCAGGCGCTTGCTGACGGTGGCCGCTTTCCAGAATCAGAGAGTTGCCCCAGTCCCGATGGGTGAGGGGGATATTCACCGCCGCCGCGCAGGCAATGGCGGCACTGATGCCGGGCACGATGGAGACGGTAATGCCGCGTTGCTGCAGGTAGTCCATCTCTTCACCGCCGCGACCAAATACAAAGGGATCGCCGCCTTTCAATCGCACTACGCGAGGATATTTCTTTGCGCAGCGGTACAGCAGACGATTGATTTCCTCTTGCGACAGTTTGTGGGCGCCACAGCGTTTGCCAACGTGGACGCGGCGACTGGAGCTGGGGATATAGGCCAAAATCTCCGGGCTGATCAAACTGTCATAGAGCACAACATCCGCAGACTCGATCAAGCGAACGGCCTTCAGCGTCAGTAACTCCGGGTCGCCGGGGCCAGCGCCTACCAGCCAGACGCGATTGCCGGAATGTGTGGGTTGATTCGGTCCAGTCATCATGGTGTTGTTCCTCATGCAGATTCGGCGGTGATCGCGCACTGCGTCTCAATCAAGCCGGTGAGCTCAGGCAGGCAGGAGCCGCAATTCGTGCCGCATTTCAGCGCCTTGCCGAGCGCGGCCGTTGTGTCGCAGCCGTTGGCAATTGCTTGCCGAATGGCGGTTTCTCCCACCTGAAAGCAAGAGCAAATAATGGCCCCACTGTCCTGACTGCCTTCCCTTGGTCGCCCGGCCAGCAGCGCCAGTCGTTCCGGGTCGCTGATAGACGTCGACGTGAAACACTCCAACAGCCAACGCCGGTTCCCCAGCTCTACGCGGTGGTCTCGGTGGGTGAAGAGCAGACATTGCAGCTGGCCCTGTTCAACGCCAACGAGCCGATAGTGTTGTTCAGCGTTGTCGTGGACATGTAGCCATTCGATCCCCGGAAATTGACGCTGCAGGGTCTGGAGAAGTCCGTCGGCACTGCCCGCATCTGCCAGTTCGTAGGCGTGGTAATCCGCGCTTCGGTTATAGGCCCAGTAATCGCAGGGCAATGGGCCGATATCCCTGCGGCTGAGCAGAAAGCCGTAGTAGCGTGCCGGGTAGGGCGAGACGTCCACGCGACCGGCTTTCAGCGCTGGCTGGCCGGAGTGCGGGTCGCGATCACTGGCGATCAGCGTGCAGACGCGTGCGCGACTGGCATAGCGGCTGGTCCAGTGCATGGGTGCAAACAGCTCACCGGGGCGCTGACGCTCGTCCTTGGTGATACGAACACGCAGCAGGGTGTGGGCCTGTGTATTCGACAACGCGACGATCTGGCCATCGATAATGCCCCGCTGTGCAGCATCGATGGGATGCATATCCACGTAGGGCTCAGGGCTGTGCTGGGTGAGTCGCGCCGATTTGCCGGTGCGGGTCATCGTGTGCCAGTGGTCGCGGATGCGGCCAGTGTTTAACAGCAGTGTGTCACCACTGCTTGAAAGCGGTGCCTGTGCACGAACGGGAATCAGCCGGGCTTTTCCACTCGGCGTATAGAAACGGCCGTCGTCGAAAAAGCGCGCACGGCCTTGAGGATATTTGGCATTGACCGGCCACTGTACCGGCAGCATCGCGTCGTAGTCGGTTTGGGAAAGCCCGATGAGGCCCGATAGGTCAAAGTCGCGCTGCCCGTGATTTTCGAAGCCCGACAGACGGGCGTGCTCGTCAAAGATATCGACGGGATGTTGGTAGTTGAAGGCATCGCTAAAGCCCAGACGCTGACCGACCTGAGAAACGATCCACCAGTCCGGGCGGGCCTCACCCGGCGCGTTCAGGAAAGGACGTTGCCGGGAAATGCGGCGCTCTGAATTCGTCACGGTGCCGTTTTTCTCCCCCCAGCTTGCGGCTGGCAGCAGGATGTCGGCGGCCGCTGTGGTATCGGTGTATCGCATGCAATCCGATACCACCACCATCTCGCAGTGCTGCAGGGCGGTGCGCACGGTGTCGGCATCGGGCATGCTTACCAGTGGATTGGTGGACATGATCCACAGAAATTTGATGTGCCCTTCGGCGACGGCCTGAAACAGCTCAACGGCTTTCAGTCCCGCGTGTTTGGCGATATTCGGTGACTGCCAGAAGCGCTGCACTCGGTCTGCGTCATCGTCGCCGAAGTCCATATGGGCAGCCAATTGATTGGCGAGTCCCCCTACCTCCCGGCCACCCATCGCATTGGGCTGGCCGGTAATCGAAAAAGGGCAGGCTCCGGGTTTGCCGATGCGGCCGGTCGCCAGGTGGACATTAATAATGGCGTTGGCTTTGTCGCTGCCATCGCGGCTCTGATTCACGCCTTGGGAGAATACGGTGACGGTGCGCGGTGTTTCTTTGAACCAGTGAAAGAACTGAGCAAGCGCGGAGGGCGTGACGCCGATGGTTTGTGCAAGCTGCTCATCATACTGTGTGGCGCTTAGTGCCGTTTCCCAGCCTTCACAGTGTTGCTGAAGAAAGGCTTCGTCGGTGGCCCGCTCGTTGTGCAGGTAGCGCAGCAAACCGTTAAACAGCAGGGTATCACTGCCGGGCCTGATCGGCAGGTGAAGGTCGGCGATATCACAGGTTGCGGTGCGTCGTGGATCAATCACCACAATCTTCATCTCGGGGCGGGCGGCCTTGGCTGCCGCGATGCGCTGGTAAACAATCGGGTGGGCCCAGGCGGTATTGCTGCCGACCAGTACCAGCAAGTCGGCGGCTTCCAAATCTTCGTAGCAGCCGGGGACGGTATCGCTGCCGAAGGCGCGTTTGTGGGCGACTACCGCAGAGGCCATGCAAAGCCGTGAGTTGGTGTCCATATTGGCGCTGCCGACAAAGCCCTTCATCAGCTTGTTGGCAACGTAGTAGTCTTCGGTGAGTAGCTGCCCAGAGCCATAAAAGGCCACAGCATCCGGGCCGTGATCGGCGATCACCTGCTTCATCTTGTCGGCAACGGTTTGCAGGGCGGCGTCCCAGCTGGCGGGCTCGCCGTGAATCAGCGGGGTAAGCAGGCGCTCGTCGTGGTCCAGCGTTTCATGCAATGCCGAACCTTTCACACACAGCCGACCATAGTTCGCGGGGTGGTTGTCGATGCCTTTCACCGGCTGAACACGACCATCGCACACCGATACCTCAACGCCGCAGCCCACGCCACAGTAGGGACAGGTGGTATGGCTTGTGGTGGTGTCGGTCGTCATGGCTTGTGCTCTCGTTGTGCGCTGCTGAAAACAGGCAAAAAAAAGGCGCTCGCAGCTAAAGCTGCGAGCGCCAATGCTCTATCAAACAGAAGAAAATCCGGGGTACCTACATTGGTACCAGAACACCATCGCTGATATTCCTGCTGGTGAATATTCAAGAACAGTGCCAGCTTTATTCATCCCGAAAAGCCATCCAAATTGCGCCGGAAGCGGTCATTTGAGGGGGGTGTGTGCCTGTTTTTTGGGCATGTTTTGCATGTTGTGCCTGATACGAGTGCGTATCTGGCGCTGCAGTGAAAGCGCCTCTGACGCCATTTACATTGCAAAACAGGGGAGTTAGGACAAATCTGGCCAACTGGCACTGCTATTGCTTAAACCCTGTCGATACCATTTGTGGCAATGGCGCCTCACTCTGGTAGAGCAGCGACGCAACACATAGGAGATATGAACCCATGACCTGCTAAATAGAGAGAGACGCCATGAGTAAGATGCGCATTGTCGTTGTCGGCAACGGAATGGTTGGCCACAACTTCCTTACTACCCTCGCTCGTTCTGAGCACGCGCAGCACATCGACCTGCTCGTTTTTTCCGAAGAACCCCGCCTCGCCTACGACCGAGTACAGCTAAGCAGCTATTTTTCTGGTGCCACGGCAGATGATCTTGCCATGGGAGATGCAGAGGAATATGCGGCGCTCGGTATCCGCTTTGTTACTGACGACCGTGTCGCGCAGATCGACACCACCCAGAAACGCATTACCACGGCCTCGGGCCGCCAGGAAGACTACGACAAGCTGGTCTTGGCGACGGGCTCCTATCCCTTTGTGCCGCCGATTCCCGGTAAAGACCAGCCGCACTGCCTCGTCTATCGCACTATCGAAGATCTTGAGGCGATTTCTGCATCCGCCGCCGTGTCGAAAACCGGTGTGGTGGTCGGCGGTGGTCTGCTCGGTCTGGAGGCCGCCAATGCCCTGAAACAGGCGGGACTGGAAACGCATGTGGTGGAATTTGCGCCGCAGCTAATGGCAGTGCAGCTCGACGAGGGCGGTGGTGCCAGGCTGCGCAGCAAGATCGAAGCGCTGGGGGTGCAGGTGCACACCGGCAAAAATACCCAGGAAATCACCGGCGGAGAGAACAGCCGCTACTGCATGCAGTTTGCCGATGGCAGCCAACTGGAAACCGACATGATCCTGTTTTCGGCGGGCATCCGCCCACGGGATGATCTGGCCCGCGAAACCGGGCTGGCGATCGGTGAGCGGGGCGGCATTGTGATCGACGACTACTGCCAGACTTCCGCCGCCGATATCTATGCCATTGGCGAATGCGCCCTGTGGAACCAACGCATCTTCGGTCTGGTTGCTCCCGGCTATCAGATGGCGAGGGTGGCAGCGGCGCATATCGAAGCGGCAATTAGTGGCGGCGAGGCGTCAAGCCAGTTTCAGGGCGCTGATATGAGCACCAAGTTGAAACTGCTGGGCGTGGACGTGGCGTCGATTGGCGATGCGCAAGGGCGCACCGAGGGTGCGGTCAGCTACGTGTTCAGTGATGAGCGCGCCGATGTTTACAAGCGTCTCACCGTCTCTGCCGATGGCAAGCAACTGCTCGGTGCGGTACTGGTTGGCGACGTCGACAGCTATACCACACTGCTGCAAATGATGTTGAACAAGATGCCCATCGGCGGTGATCCTGCCGCCCTGTTGTTGCCCAATGATGTAGGGGCTGCACCGTCGATCGGGCTGGCCGCCTTGCCGGACACCGCGCAGATTTGCTCCTGCTTCGATGTCAGCAAAGGCGACCTCTGCGCCGCCATTGAGGGGGGCTGCCACGAGCTGGGCGAATTGAAAGCCCTGACCAAGGCCTCCACCGGCTGCGGGGGCTGCGCCGCGTCGGTCAAACAACTGCTGGACAGTGAGCTGTCTGCATTGGGTGTGGAGGTGAACACCGATCTCTGTGAGCACTTCCCCTATACGCGCCGCGAGCTGGCCGACCTGATTCGCGTTAAAGGCTATACCCGTTTCAACGAGGTACTGGCGGCTCACGGTAGCGGTCATGGCTGTGAAATCTGTAAGCCGACCATCGGTTCTATTCTGGCCTCCCTGCACAATGCCTATGTGCTGGAAGACGAGCTGATGCCGCTGCAGGACACCAACGACATCTACCTGGGTAATATGCAGAAGGACGGTACCTATTCCATTGTGCCGCGCGTGCCGGCGGGCGAAATCACCCCGGAGCGTTTGATTGTGCTCGGCGAAGTGGCGCGGGACTACGATCTGTACACCAAGATTACCGGCGGTCAACGAGTGGATTTATTTGGCGCCCAGCTCCACGAGCTGCCGGACATCTGGGAGCGGCTGATTGCCGCCGGGTTTGAAACCGGCCACGCCTACGGCAAGTCGGTGCGCACGGTGAAATCCTGCGTGGGCAGCACCTGGTGCCGCTACGGTGTGCTGGATTCGGTGTCGATGGCGATTGCCATTGAAGAGCGTTACAAGGGCCTGCGCTCGCCGCATAAACTCAAGTTTGCGGTGTCGGGCTGTACTCGGGAGTGTGCCGAGGCACAGTCCAAGGACATCGGCGTGATCGCTACCGAAAAAGGCTGGAATCTATATGTTTGCGGCAACGGTGGTATGCGCCCTCGCCACGCCGATCTGTTCGCCACCGAGCTGGATGACGACACGCTGATTCGCTATATCGACCGGGTATTGATGTTCTATGTTCGCACCGCTGACCGCCTGCAGCGCACCTCGGTGTGGCTGGAGAATCTTGAAGGCGGGCTCGATTATCTGCGCGAGGTGGTCATCGACGATAGCCTTGGACTTGCCGAGGAATTGGAAGCCTCGATGACCCGTGTGATTGCCAATTACCAATGCGAGTGGAAAACCACGGTGGAAGACCCCGAGAAGCGCAAGCGTTTCCGACACTTCGTGAATGCCGATGCTGCCGATTCTCGCTTGCAGTACGTGCGCGAGCGCGGCCAGCGCCGCCCAGCCACCGGTGCGGAACGCCGTGCGGCCGATACTCATTCTGAAAACCCCGAATCACTTGCTGTGGAGTTGCGCTAATGACTGCCTGGATAGATGTTTGTGCCGTTTCGGATATTGTGCCCGACACCGGTGTGTGTGCCCTGTTGGGCGATGAGCAGGTGGCGGTATTTCGCTTTGGAGACAGCGAGGTTTATGCCATCAGCAATTTTGACCCCTGTGGTGAGGCCAATGTGCTGTCCCGCGGCATCGTCGGCTCTATTGGCGAGCGCAAGGTGGTGGCGTCGCCATTGTACAAACAGCATTTTGATTTACGTAGCGGCGAGTGTCTGGAAGCGCCCGAGAAATCGGTCCGCGCTTACCCGGTGCGACTGACAGGCGAGCGTATCGAAGTCGCTGCAAACTGAGTTCCAATGCGTGCTTGACGGCCCCTTCGGGGGCCTTTTTTATGGGCGCAGGATAGCGATAGCCGGTGGATCAGATAGAAGGGGAGTGATTGCCGGTGGAAGAGGGGTCAGGCGATGTCGTCGCAATAGGCGCGGCCAAACAGCAACTGCTGACGCAGTGGTGCGACTGACTGCCCGGACTCCAGTAACTCGGCATACCAGAGGCTGTCTCGTATATCGCCTAGGCAGAGAAGGCCGATCAGTTTGGAGTTTCGCAACAGCAGTTTTTTATACACGCCCCGCGCCGGATCGCTCAAACACAGACAATCGTCGCCGGGTTCGGCAATAAACTGTCCCATGCTGTGTACATCCAGCCCCGAGACTTTCAGTTTCGTCAGGTGTTGCCGTTCGCTGTAGCGTGCGGCGTGGTCACCGCGAAGCTGCGCGGCGAGGACCCGGACCTGATCCCAGATGGGGGCGACCAGGCCGTAGCTATTGCCATCAAACTCGCAGCATTCGCCAATGGCGAAGACCCGCTCGGCGCTGCTTTGCAAGGCCGTATCGACGACAATGCCACGATTCACCGTCAATCCGGCCTGCTGCGCGAGCTCGGTATTGGCGTGAATGCCTGTGGCGAAGACCAGTAAGTCGGCATCCAATTCCCGCATGACGCCCTGCCGGTTCAGCGCCAGACCGCGCAGTTCGCCGCTCGCGCTATGCAGAACGGCAGTGGGGCTAACGCCGGTCATCACCTCAATGCCGCGTTGCGCCAGCGCATCGCACAGCAGTGCGGCGGCCTCACTATCCAATTGCCGGTTCATCAACACTGGATTGCGGTGCAGCAGGGTGACGAACAGGCCACGTTGACGCAGGCCCACCGCCGCCTCTATGCCCAGTAATCCGCCGCCGACGACGATCGCGCGCTTGGCCTGTTCTCCCTCACGAAGCAGGGCGTCGACATCGCGTAGTGAGCGAAAGCCGTAAACGGCCGGGTGATCAATGCCGGGCAGGGCGGGCAAGGCACTGCGACTGCCGGTGGCAATCACCAGTTGGTCGTAGCACAGTGTGTCGCCATTTTCGGCATAAACGCGTTGCTGTTGCGTATCGATGCGACTGACCGGCCAGGGTGACAGGCGCCGAACGCGCCGGGCCCGATACCAGTGCTCGTCGTGTGGAGTGATGGTGTCGAGTGAGACCTCGCCCGCCAGCAGCGGTGACAGCATAATGCGGTTGTAGTGCGCAACGCCTTCGTCATCCAGCAGCAGAATTTCACTGAAGGGATGTTGAAAGTCGAGCTCTTCCAGCAGGCGGTTGGCCGCCAGGCCGCTGCCGATAATCAGCAGGCGGTTGCTGGCGGGGGAGGACAGTTGCTCAGTCATTGCTCACAGGCTGAATTGCAGCCACAGCCAGAAGCGGCGAGTGTTGTTGCCCAGGTCTTTGGCGCTGTAGTCGGCGAATTTGGCGCCCACGGTGTAGCGCTCGGCCAGCTTCATGGTGGCCAGCAGGTCGATTTCATCGCCGTAGCGGTCGCTGCCTTCCATCGCGGCGAAGTCGTGGTAGTGGGCGGCCAGCTTGACCTTGCCCAGTTTGCCCCCGACTTTCAGGTAGCGGTCATCCAGACCGTTGGCGGGTGTCGCCAAAAACACATCCGCCCAGCCGTTGAAAGCGTGTTTGGTGGCCAGCGGGGTTTGAAAGCCGTATTGGCCGTCGTCGCTGCCCAGACGCTCGTTGCCGAGGGTCAGGCTGACGCCGGACACGGACGTGCCAATGTCGGCAACGAGGTAATCGGCATCAAAGTCGGCGCCCCCGGTGTCGGCGCGTTGCTGGGCATATTCCGCACGATACGTCAGTTTCTGGTCGCCGAGGACGACACTGCCGTCGATGCGCAGACCGGTCGTGTCGTTTCTTGCACCGCTGTCGTCGTCCTCCAGCAGGTAGCTGTAGCCGCCGATAGACAGCGTCTCAAATTGATAACTGGCATTCAGCAAATGGCTGTCGGTATCGGCGTCAAATTTTTTCAGAATGCTGTGGACTTCATCAATGTAGGCATACTGAACGGTGAACTTGCCCTGCTGGTAGCGCAGGCTCGCCGCGTCGTAGGTCTGTTCATTGGCTCTCCAGCCGACGTTGCCGATAAAGCGAGCATTGTCGAAGATCAGCCGCTGACGGCCGACAACAGCCTGAAAACCGCCTTGTTTGTATTGCAGTTGCGCGCGATTCCACTCGCTGAATTGAGGGTCGGCAATCACGTCGTAGCCGGGATTCTCCGGTGCGAAATCATCGAGGGCCAGGACGCCGGCCTCGTACTCGGCAAGTACGCTGAAACCGGCGTATTCAGCACTTTTGAAACCTACGGCGATATCGGCAAGCGCGGCGTCGGCTTTGTCATTGTCGGCCGGATCGTCGATGTCGGCATGTTCGTAACGCAGTTTTATATCGCTGTAAAAGCTGCCCAAATCCGATATTTCGGCCAGACTCGGCTGGCTGCACAGCAGGGCTGCTGCGCAGAGAGAGAGCGTGTATTTCATGGTGTTGTCTCCATTGGCGGCCTAGGCCGCGGCTTCACACTTTTTTGGCTGGGTGGTTTGTGGTGCCGGGGTCTGCGCTTCTGGTGAGCGCTGTTTTTCATAGAGGAAACTCAGCACGCGTTGGCGGTACTGGTTGTACAGCGGATCATTGGCCAGACCGACCCGGTCGCGGGGGCGGTGAAGGCCGATGTCCAGGATTTCGCCGATGCTCGCGGCGGGGCCGTTACTCATCATCACAATGCGGTCGGACAGCAGTACGGCTTCATCCACATCGTGAGTAATCATGATGACGGTGTTGTTGAGCTGGCGCTGAATGCGCATCAGCGAATCCTGCAGGTGGGCGCGGGTCAGGGCGTCCAGTGCACCGAAGGGCTCGTCCATCAGTAATACTTCCGGCTGCATGGCCAGTGCCCGGGCAATGCCGACCCGCTGCTTCATACCGCCTGAGATTTCGTCCGGGCGTTTATGCAGCGCGTGATCCATTTGCACCAGCTCGAGGTTATGCTCGATCCATTCACGCATTTCGGCCCGGGTCTTTTTGCCTTTGAAGACCCGCTTGACGGCCAGCTCAACGTTTTCATAGGCGGTGAGCCAGGGCAGCAGCGAATGGTTTTGAAAGACCACCGCGCGCTCCGGTCCGGGTTCGTTGACTTCCTTTCCGTTCAGCACCACGCCACCTTCGGTCGCCTGGTGCAGGCCGGCGACAATGTTCAGCACGGTGGACTTGCCACAGCCGGAGTGGCCGATCAGCGAGATAAACTCGCCTTTTTCAATTTTCAGATTGACCTTTTGCAGGGCGCAAAAAGGTCCTTTGGGTGTCGGGAATTCGATGCCGACATCGCTGAGTTCGAGTAATGCCATGATGTTGTCCTCTCGCTGTTGGCTTATCGCAGGGTGGCGGCTTTGTCCCAAGACACGAGTCGCTGCAACATCAGCATGGCGCGGTCCAGCAGAAAGCCGATCAGACCAATAGTGAGCACCGCGACCATGATGCGGCCGAGTGATGATGAGCTGCCGTTCTGAAATTCGTCCCAGACGAATTTCCCCAGTCCCGGGTTTTGCGCCAGCATTTCGGCGGCGATCAGTACCATCCAGGCGATGCTCAGCGACAGTCGCAGACCGGTGAAAATCATTGGAATGGCCGATGGCAATACAATCTTGCGCACGTGCTCAAGGTAGCTCAGACGCAGCACGCGGCTGACGTTGGCGAGGTCATCGGGAATCGATACCACACCTACGGCAGTGTTGATCAACGTGGGCCACAGACAGCAGAGCATGACAGTGATCATCGAGGTGATAAACGACTTGGGCAGCATCGGATCGTCACTGACATACAGCGCCGAGACCAGCATCGTGACCAGCGGCAGCCAGGCCAGCGGTGAAATGGGTTTGAAGACCTGAATCAGCGGGTTGAAGGCGCTGTGCAGGCTGCTGTTGAGGCCGATAACAATGCCGAGCGGAATCGCGAGCAGTGACGCCAGCACAAAGCCACTCATCACCGTTATCAGACTGGTGCCGATCTGATCGAAAAAGGTCGGCTTGCCGGTGTAGTCGCGAATTTTGGGCTCGTAGCTGGGGTCTTTCGCCACACGTTCGGCATTGCGTTTTTCCTGCCGCTCATAAAACGCGGCAGCGCGCTCCCGTTCCCGCTCGTGTTCACTGATCAGCCCCTGAGCCTGATGGTAAACCTCGGCGGGACCGGGGAATTTACCCAGCGAGGTGTCGATATTGCTGGCCGCGGTATGCCAGAGCATGAGAAAGACCAGAATACCCGCCAGCGGAATGAGCAGCCGACTGAACAGCATCTGGCTGTTCTGGACAAGGTTTTCTCCCTTGGCCATTTTGGCCAAGGGCTCCAGCCAGGCGGGCAGTGTCGAGACGTTAATCATGGATAGTTTCTCCCCAGCCCTCAGAGGGCTTCTTTGCCTTTCAGGCCAATCGGGAATTTCTCCAGATAGGCGTTGGGCTTGCTGCCGTCGTAGGTGATGTTGTCGATAAAGTCGGCTTGCGGTGGCTTGAAGCCGCTTTCGGTATCGAAGTCAGGAAAGTCGCTGGCGCTCAGCACACCTTCTGCGATCAGCTCTTTGGCGGCAGCGGCGTAGATATCGGGACGGTATACCTTGCGGGCGATGTCCATGTACCAGCTATCGGGTTTGGCCTCGGCAATCTGTCCCCAGCGGCGCATCTGGGTGAGATACCAGATGGCATCAGAGTAGTAGGGGTAGGTAGCGAAGTGGCGGAAGAAAACGTTGAAGTCGGCGGCGTCGCGGCGGTCGCCCTTCTCGAATTCAAAGCTGCCGGTCATGGAGTTGGCAATGATTTCGCGGTCGGCACCGACATAGCGCGGCATGGCGAGCATCTTCACGGCTTCGTCGCGGTTGGCATTGTCGTTCTCATCGAGCCAGGCGGCAGCGCGGATCAGCGCTTTGACCACTTTGCGGTGAGTAATGGGGTATTTTTCCGCCCAGGTCTGGCTGACACCAAACACCTTTTCAGGGTTGTTCTTCCAGATCTGGTAGTCGGTGACGACCGGCACACCGATCCCCTTGAACAGCGCCTGCTGATTCCAGGGTTCACCCACGCAATAGCCTTGAATCGTGCCGGCTTCGAGGGTGGCGGGCATCTGCGGTGGCGGCGTCACTGACAACAGTACATCAGCATTGAGCTGGCCGGAGTTATCGCCTTTTTGCGGCGCGTAATAACCGGGGTGAATCCCGCCGGCCGCCAGCCAGTAACGCAGTTCATAGTTGTGGGTAGAGACCGGGAAGACCATCCCCATGCGGAAGCGCTCACCGGCCTTGGCGTAGTCCGACACCACGGGTTTCAGTGCGGCCGCGCTGATCGGATGCTGAGGCTTGCCGTCTTCACGCGTGGGCACATGGGGCTTCATCTGCTCCCAAACACGGTTGGCAACAGTAATGGCGTTGCCGTTCAGATCCATGCTGAATGCAGTAATGATATGCGCCTGTGTACCGTAGCCGATGGTAGCCCCCAGAGGCTGACCAGCCAGCATATGTGCGCCGTCCAGCTGACCGTCGATGACGCGGTCGAGCAGCACTTTCCAGTTGGCCTGGGCCTCTAGCCGCACGTACAGGCCTTCGTCCTCGAAGAAGCCTTTTTCATAGGCCACCGCCAGTGGCGCCATGTCAGTGAGCTTGATAAACCCGAAGGTTAATTCTTCTTTCTCCGGGTAATCTTCGGCAACTGCCACGGTTGAAGTCAGTGCAATCACCAGTGCTGCGCAGCAGCGGAGCCGGCGGTGTAGGGCCTTGAAGCCAGGCATAGTGTCCCCCTTTAGGGCCCACAAAAATGCGGGCAAAAAAAAGGCGCGCCGACGAAATCTCGTCGGCAGCGCCTTTGCTGAATATCTGTTGGATAACGGCGGTTTCTACGTTGAAACCCGCTCACAACTATTCAAGGCTTGTGCCAATATTCTGTTGGCTTAGTATTTTGTGGCTAATTTCTATAAAAATGCCGACATCTGTGCTGATTTGATGTTTTTTGAAGATGGTCTGTCGGGTGGGCTTGTGGGGTGCTCGCGCAGTTTTCGTGCGCGAAGCAAAAAAGCGGTGCGCTATTTCGGCGCAGTGTGACACGGCGGTGCGTCTAGGATTTGAAGCGCTGCCAGATTCGGTCGGGCAGATGGCCCAACAGTGGCCGGAACAGTGTCCAGGGAAAACGGGGCACAAACACATCTTTCCGACGCGCGAGAATCGCCTTCGCCATTTCACTTGCGGCTTTTTCAGCTGAAATGGCGAAGGGGTAGCGGTCGATGTTCTCCATGATCTCGGTTTTGATAAAGCCGGGTCGTATCTGGGTGACGTCGATATGCTTATCTTTGTGCTCAATGCGCAGCGCATCAAGATACATGGAAATTCCAGCTTTGGAGGCGCAGTAGGCTGCTTGGCTGGGGATGGCCTGCAGGGAGGCCAATGAAGAAATGCCAACAATCTGACCATGCCCGCGCTTCAGGAAATAAGCCACTGCAGCGTTGGCGGTGGCCATGGCACCGAGTAGATTCGTGCGGATAATGGCTGTTTCGTCAGCTAACTGACCGTGACCGACACGGGTGAAATTGTTGATGCCGGCATTGATGATCACACTGTCTACCTCGCCCAGTGCCGCGAATAAATCGAGCAGGCTGAGTTCTACGCTGTCGGTGTCGTCCACATCCAGTCTGGCGATGTGGACCTCGACACCAGTCTGCTGCTGCAGTTCGACTTGCAATGTTTCCAGCGCTTCCAGACGCCGTCCTGTGAGTCCAAGTCGGCAACCCCGTTTGGCGAATTCCCATGCAAGCGCTTTGCCGATGCCTGCGCTGGCACCGGTGATGATCAGAGTGTGAGACACGTTTTTCTCCTGTTTACGGCGGTGGCGGGTCAGAAGTAACGGCGCGCGGTCAGTCCAGCACTGAACGGCGCAATAGTGAAGGCCTGATAGGAGCCCTCGCTTGCGCCGATATTGCGATCGACTTGTGTGTGGACATTGGCCGGTGCGGTTTGGGCGATAGCGTCTTCATCACTCAGGTTTTTCCCCCATATGGCAATATCCCATTGAGCATTCTGCCATCCCAGACGAAGATTGGTGATGCCGTAGGCCTCGGTTTCGGCGCGGGGGTCCAGAGAGGCACTGTTATTGGCGCTACCGTTGTAGAGGTAGTCTAGTCGCGCATAGAACTCACCGGAAAACAGCGGGCGGTAGTAGTTCAGGGCGATATTTCCTTTGAATCGGGTCGCTGAGGGCAGGCTCTCGCCGCTGAGGTCGCACTGCCCCAATGCGTTGTCTGGATTTCTACCGTAGTAGCACTGTCCGCCAGTGTATTCGTCGTAAATGGTATCAATGTAGGCGAGGTTGATATTGGCGACCAGCGAGGGCGTGAGGATAAAAGTGGAGTCGATTTCTACGCCGCTAACCGTTACCAGCTCGGCATTGTTCACCACGAAAATCAGACCGGCATAGCTGGCATTCTGAAAGTCTTCATACTCGGTGTAAAAAGCTGCCGCGTTTACTCGCGCCCGTTTGTCGAGAAACTCACTCTTCAGACCGATCTCGTAATTGGTGACGTTCTCCTCGCCGTAGGGACGAGATTCGTCGGTGGCCGTGCCGTTCTGCAGGCTGAAGCCTCCGGCCTTGAAGCCAGTGGAAATTGCGCCATAAAGCATAGTGTCAGTGCTGAGAAAATAGCTGCTTGAGAGCGAGCCTGTGACCGCTTCAAAATCGAGGGTGTCATCGTAGTTATTGCCGTCGGGGGTAACGCTACATAGCAGGTTGGTATTCAGCGGCGGAACGCAGCCCAGCGCCGATAGCTGATTGGATTGGTCGATGCGACCGTGTTTCTTCTCGTAGGAATAGCGCAGACCCAGTGACAGTTGCCACTGCTCTGAAAGCATCAGGTCGTATTTGTTAAAGACGCCAAGACTTTCAGTTTGCTGTTTAACGTAGTAGTCGCCGCGATCACCGGCAACGCCCAGCGCGGGGATGGTCAACGGTAGGAGGTTAATCGGCAGCAGTCCTTGAGAAACCTGATAGTCAAATACCGCGTCGCCATAGGCGGCGATATCCTGCTGTGCAATAAATTCCGGCAGTTCGCGATCACCGCGGATAAAAGTATTTTCGTAGTAGAACAAGCCGGCCAGCCAGTTCAGGCGAGCATTGTCGTTGGACGCAAAACGCAGTTCCTGTGAAAACGAGTGCCCGTTCTGTACATCGAGGAAGTCGGCAAGCTGCAGGCTTTGCTGTTCCACATCGTTCACGCCATTGGCACTTTCGTAGTCGTCGTAGCTGCTGATGGCTGTCAGCGTCACCTTGTCGAAGGCGTATTCCAGTTTAAGGATGACATCGTTGCTTTCACTGTCGAAGGTGGTGTTATCGCGATATTCCACTTTGCGGTCGGTGGGATCATTGGCAATGCTCAGGCGGCCGCCAGCATTGGCGATAATTTCCCGGGCCGCTTCGCTCAGATAGACATCGCCGCTCATCGGGTTCATGTCTTTCTCGCTATAGCCGACAATCAGCCGGGCACTGAGCCGGTCGCTGAAGTCGGCCTGCAACTGGGCGCGAATGGCGCGGCTGTCCAGGGTGTCACTGTCGGCACCTGCGGTGTTGTCAATCCACGCATCGCGATGGGTTTCCACCAGGCTTAGCCGCCCGCGCAACCAATGATTAAAAGGACCGCTGATCGAGGTTTTCAGCTGTTGCAGATTGTCACTGCCGAGAGTGGCTTCCACCATGCCCTCAAGGCTTTCGCTGGGCGCTTTGGTAGTCACGCTGATCACCCCGGCGGTGACGTTTTTACCGTGCAGGGTACTCTGCGGCCCCTTGAGGACTTCCACCGATTGCACATCGGCCAGGTCGCCAATACCCATCCCGGAGCGCGATCGAAATGCGCCATCGATAAACAGGCCGGTAGCCGGTTCGAAGGTCGGGATGTTCCCGGCATTGCCGATATTGCGGATGCGGAAGGTGGCCGACAGCGGACTGATATTGGTCAATACAATCAGCGAGGGCACCTGGGCAGCGATGTCGGCAATATCATTGAAACCGATGTCGTCGAGCTGATCGGCGGTGATCGCCGACACCGCGACCGGCACGTCCTGGAGATTCTCGGAACGCTTCTGCGCAGTAACGATCACTTCTTCGAGCTGGGGCGCAGCCAGCGCGGCGTGATTAACGGCCAGTGTCAGTGCCGTGCCAAGCAGTTTTGGCCTGCTATAGAAGGATTTTTTGCGAAAAGATGTCATGGCGGAGTCCCTCTTATCCGGGCGCCGACTGCGGCCCGATTTGTTGTTATTTTGGGCCACGCTATCACAGGGTTTACACTGTGTAAATAAAATTGCTAGTATCGTTCTGTTGAATAAAAAAAAACATGGTGTGCCATGACAATGCCGACTAAGGCGAGATGTAAGGCCCGTATCATTCAGGGGGTGGCGGGCGGATATGCGCTGCTGCAGTCGCGCCGTGCGGCTCGTGAGAATGCGCAGGATGAGCTGGAGTTTTACTATGCGGTGGGCGATCCGCATTCACACCTGGCTGCGCAGTTGCTGCCGCGACTGCAGGCGCAGAGTAAGTTAACGATTCGCCTGCGACTGGTCTCCCAGCAGCAAAGCCCCATCTACCCTGAAATTGACAAGCAGCGGCGCTTTGCTCTGAACGATGTGCCGCGTTTGGCCTCGGCGTATGGGCTGCAAACCGTGCCGATGAACGGCCCGCCTGATGACGCTTTAACGACTCAGGCTAACGCTTATCTGATGGCGGCCGACTCCCTTGAGGATTTCATACGGCGTGAGTGGCAAGCGGCCAGTGTGTTGTTTTCCGGACAAGGCGACTTGCCCGTTGGCGACACCAAATCGGCAACTGACGTCGAAGAAACATTGCAGGCCAATAACCTGCGACGCGAACGGCTGGGGCACTACCTGCCTGCAATGTGGCAGTTTCGCGGCGATTGGTTCTGGGGTGTCGATCGCGTCGATGCGCTGCTGGCAGCTCTGAATCGGGCAGGGCTGTATGAGGGCCCGCTGACCTTGCTCTGCCATGCGAATAAAGCAGACCTTGGGGAGACGCCATCGGCCGGGACGCCACTGGAGTTCTTTTTCAGTTTTCGCAGCCCATATTCCTATCTGGCTGCCGTGCAGTTGCAGCGTCGCTTGTCCTCCATGACGTTGCCCCTGTCAGTGCGACCGGTCCTGCCGATGGCCATGCGTGGCTTTAATATTCCCCTGGCCAAGCGTATGTACATTGTTCACGACGCGGGCCGGGAGGCAAAGCGTTTGGGGATTCCTTTCGGGCTGATCAGTGACCCTATCGGTGAAGGCGCTTTGCGTTGTTTGAAAGTGTTCAGTCTGGCAGAGAGCCCGCCGCAGCAACTCGATTTCCTGGTGGAAGCGGGGCGGTGCGCTTGGGCAGAGGCCATTGACCTGGCTACAGACCGGGGGTTGCGAACAGTCTGCCAGCGGGTGGGTATCGATTGGGCCGCCGCGCAGCGCTGTCTGACCGAGCCGCTGCCTGCCTATGCCCAGAATAACCTCGATGCGCTGCTGGATATGGGATTTTGGGGCGTGCCGAGTTTTCGCCTCGGGCAGTTCACCAGTTGGGGGAATGATCGCATGTGGATGCTGGATGAGTTGCAGCGCCGCGCAATGCCGTCTGATTGAATCACAACGCTAGGAAATAATAATGAAAAAAATCCTGCTCTCAATGCTGTTGATACTGTTACTGCTGGTGGCCGCGGTCTGGCCTCATCGCGGCGAATGGCTGCTGCGGGCGGTGATCGGACTGGATAATCTCCGGCACCCGGTGGCAGAGAATCAGCCGGTTCACTGGCGGCAGGGGGAGGCCGCGCCCGGCGATCAGCGCCCCAATGTCATTCTGATTGTGGCGGATGATCTGGGTTTTAACGACATCAGCTTTCACCGGGGTGAGCAGGCGACCCTGCCCACCCCGGCGATTGATGCTCTGGCCAGACAGGGTGTGTCGTTCAGCAGCGCCTACGCAGGCAATGCCGTTTGTGCGCCGTCCCGGGCGATGCTGATGACCGGGCGTTATTCCACGCGCTTTGGCTTTGAGTTCACCCCGGCGCCGCGTAGCTTCGCCAAAATGTTCAAGATATTGCCGCAACCCCCCGGCGCTCTGCATTCGCCCGAGGTGGATATGGCGGCGGTAGATCGCTTGCCGCCGTTTCAGTCCATGGGCATGCCGGGTGAGGAAATTACGCTGGCAGAGCAGCTTCAGGCAGCGGGTTACCACACCTTGCATATTGGCAAGTGGCATTTGGGGCGGGACCAGGGCATGCGTCCCGAGCATCAAGGCTTCGATGAAAGCCTGCTTATGGAGAGCGGTCTGTACCTGCCAGTGGATGATCCGCAGGTGGTCAATGCCCGGCAGGATTTCGATCCGCTGGACCGGGCGATCTGGCTGAGAATGCGTTATGCCGCGTCCTATAACGGTAGCCAGCCCTTTGCCCCCAGCGGCTACCTGACCGATTACTATACCGATCAAGCGGTGAGTGCGATCGCGGCAAATAAGGATCGACCATTTTTCCTATACCTCGCCCACTGGGGCGTGCACTCACCATTGCAGGCGTTGAAAGCTGACTACGATGCGCTGTCGCATATTCAGGATCATCGCCTGCGCGTGTACAGTGCCATGCTGCGCGCACTCGACCGCAGTGTGTCGAGGGTGATGCAGTCCTTGGTAGACAACGGTATCGACGACAATACCCTGGTGATTTTTACCAGCGACAACGGTGCGCCGGGCTATCTGGGTTTGCCGGACTTGAACGCACCGTTCCGTGGCTGGAAACTGAGCTTTTTTGAGGGAGGTGTGCGCGTGCCGTTTTATCTGCGCTGGCCGAAGCAGCTATCATCGGGCTTGCAGTATGATGCGCCGGTTTCCCATCTGGACGTGTTTGCCACAGTGGCTGCGGCTGCCGGTATCGCGCTGCCCCAGGACCGGGTGATGGACAGCGTGAATTTGCTGCCCTATGTGAACGCCGATATTCAGGGGCTTCCCCACGACGCGATTTTCTGGCGGGAGGGAGCTTATCAGGGCATGCGTGCCGGTGACTGGAAGCTGATGCGCTCGCCCAAGCCGCGTAAAATCTGGCTGTACAATCTCAAGGACGATCCGCTGGAAGCACAGAACCTTGCCGCAGAATACCCGCAGCAGGTAGCTGACATGGCCGCGCAACTGGACGAACACAACCGCCAGCAGCAGCCTTCGCGCTGGCCCTCAATCGTCAGCCTGCCCGTGCTGATTGATAAAACCATGGCTGACCCGGCCTCGGCAGACGATGAATATATTTACTGGCCAAACTGACAGGACACCACGCTGATATGGCGGAGAAAAAAACGGCAAAGCGGAATTACCTGAATCGGCAGCAGCGCCGACAGCAGCTACTGGACACGGCGGCGTCGATTGTTGACGAGCAGGGTTGGTCGGGGCTGACCATGATTTCGCTGGCCGAGCGGGCCGAGGTGAGTCGCCAACTGATCTACCAGCATTTTACGGCCATTGATGAGTTGTTGCTGGAAACCATCAAGTACTTGTTTGGCAGTCTGTATCAGGACTCGCAGGCCGATTTTAATCAGCAGCCTAGCGATATTGAGCAGGCGGTACAGGCGCAGCACCGTCACTATCACGAGGACTTGTCTGCCGGGCGGGTGCGTGCCCTGTGGACGATTCTGTTCACCCCCTATAACGCCAATGAACCCATTGCCAAAGCGGCGCGTATGATTCGCCGTCTCAGCGCCGATGTGCCTGCCGCCGCAATACCGGGCCTGGTGGGCGTAGAATTGGCCGATGATCAGCGGCGGCAAATTGGTTTCATGATCGACATGCTGTTCTGGGGCAGTTATAGCTTGGTGAGCGATGGCGAGATGGATGAAGACAGCGCGCTTGAGCTGCTGTTGTGGATGCTGCGGCGCTTCAAGTCCGGTGAGTCGGCGGGCCTGCCGCCAGCATTTCGCAAATCCGGCAAATAATCCAGGGCTATCACGCGGCGACCCGACGGATGGCCGTGCCCGCTTTTTCCAGCCGCCAAGGTATCGTGCTTTTCAGCAGGGGCAAAAAGCCGGTGTCGGCAAGCAGGATGTCGGCACGGTGCTGCTGTTCCTCTGACAGCGTCCGGTAGGCAATCGCTACCCGCTGTAATTTCCAGGCCACATAGGTCGAACTGGCCGCAGTTACCTCAACGCCCTCAATGCTCGCTGGTGCCGGCCCGAAGGACGCGGGGAGAATGTCGCTGTCATTGCTGGCAATACCCTCGGCGACGGCCCGCCATGTGGTCTCGGCCATGGTGGCAAATGGCGCTGCGAGTTTGGCGAGAAATGCAGGCAGTTGCGGATCGTTGCACAATTCGCCATCGCTGGCTTCTCCCGCCGCAGCGTGCATACGCATCATCCACATCGACAGCTTCGTGCAGTGGCGCCGCAGGTGTTCCCCGGCCTCGCAGGGGTCCATATACAGATGGCCGAACAGGCCGTTCATCATTGCTACATCGGCAAGGCAGGGGCGGTTGCCAAGCAGGAAACGCTGCTGACTCAGGCGCTGTTCCAGTGTGTCCAATATGCGGTGGGTGAGCTTTCTGCTGAGGGCCTGTACCTCGTCCCGGTCCTGTCCCAGTTTGCGCACTTTGGCCTGAATACCTTCGGCGACCAGTTCAGAGACCCCTTCGGACTGCGCGCGCAGTTCGGCGTCGTCGAGATCGGTGTGCAAGACCTTTTGAAACATACCGAGTGCCCACTGGCGAGTGTCTTCTGGAATCCAGCGGTAGTAGATGAACGGGGCGACAAAAAACTCATCGCAGAGCGTTTCGAGCAGCAGGCAAGCCACGTTGAGTACCGGGTCGTCGGGCGTCAGTGGGCGCTCAGGGTGACGTCGTTCAAGGGTTTCGACGATATCGCAACTGTCGTTCAGCAGCTCTCCGTCAGGGCAGAACACCACCGGAAATTTGGCTTCGCCGGTGCGTGGCATCACTTCCTGAAAAAGAGCCTGAAAATTGCTCGCCCGCTCAGTGTAGGGCAGGCGTTTGTACTGCAGGCAGGCGCGGACCTTGGCGGAGTAGTAGGAATATTGGGTGGCGATCAGAATATAGTCTTGCTGAGGCATAGTGGCGTCCGAATTCAGTAATGGATTTACCGCAGGGAGTCTGTGCGAATAGCCGTGCTGTTGGCGGGCAGGCTGAAGAAGTCGCCGTCGCGGGTAATGCTGATGGGGCCGTTGTAGTGCTCAGCGCTTCCCTGAATAAACAGTTTTTCCAGGTAGCGCAGCGGCAGGCCAGGAACGATGTGGTTCAGTGCCAGGTAGTGCGCCCCGGCGGCCTGGGCAATGTCCGCGGCCTGCTGCGGGGTGGTGTGGTAGTCGAGTATGTCTTCGGAAATCTGGGCCATGTGCTCGACTCCCACGGCACTGGCGGCGCGCTGCATCACATTCACTAATTGTGGTGATAGCGCTTCGTGAAGTAGCAGGTCTGCGTCTTCTGCTAGGGCTTGAACATTGGCGCTTTTGCGGGTGTCGCCGGAAATCACCACGCTGCGGCCTTTGTAGTCAAAGCGATAACCCACGGCATTGGGTACGGGATAATGGTCGACCCCAAAGGCGGTAATGCGCAAGCCGTCCCGCTCAAGAAGCAGCGAGCGCTCCCCGTTGTTAATTGCCGCAAAGGGGCGGGCGAGAAGTCCGGCGCCGGAGGGCAATACTGTTTTGGTGCCGTGGTGGTCGATGCGGTATTGGGTATCCTGGGCGTAAGCCTGATTAAAACCGTCGACAATTTGTTCTACCCCTGGTGGGCCGTAGACATCCAACGGCTTGGCCTGATGGCCACCTGCCCATCGCTGAACGGAAAGCTCGCCCAGCGCATCAATATGGTCGGAGTGAAAGTGAGTGAGTAGCACGGCACTGGCACGACCCGCAGATAGCCCTGCTGGGCCGAGATTGCGAATACTGCCACTGCCAGCGTCGACGATGTAAAGCTGCTTGCCTGCGATAACCGCAGTGCAGGGACCAGCGCGGTGCGGGTCGGGAATCGGCGAGCCTGCCCCGCAGATGTACACATGCAGACCGTCGGGTAATTCACTCATAAAGTGGTTACTGAGAGTGCCTTCAACCTGGCGCTGCATAGCGCGTAAAACGAGCTGGTTGCCGGCTTGCCAGATGAATACTGCGCTGACGACGAATAATAGCAGGAGGCTCAGGCCGAATTTGGAACGTGTTGTCATTGGATTATTCTCGTTGTTATTAATGGCCATGACTGGACAGTTTGCGACATTCTGCATTAAAGTTTACATTGTGTAAATAATTGTGTGGGCGCCGCCGATACGTCAGGCCGGCGGCGCTCGACGCAAGCAGTAATGCATAACAATAACGATACGAGGACATGCCTGTGCTGAGGCGAACCCTATACTGCGGCCTGCTGTTGATGGCGCCTGTGCTCGCACAGGCGGCGCCACCGAACATTGTGCTGATTCTGTCCGATGATCTCGGCTTTACCGACATTCAGCCCTTTGCCAGCGAAATTGCCACCCCCAGTCTGGCGGCACTGGCAGATAACGGCATTCGTTTCACCAACCACCATGTGGCGGCAAGCTGCGCACCGACCCGGGCAATGCTGCTGACCGGCGTGGACAGTCACCTGAACGGCGTGCCGAATATTCCCGAGGCCATGCCACCCAGTCAGCGGGGCCGCAATGGCTATGATGGCGTGCTGTCTCATCAGGTGCAGACGGTGGCAACACTGCTGCGCGAACACGGTTATCACACCTATGTTTCGGGCAAGTGGCATTTGGGCAAGGATGCGAGTCGTTTGCCAGATCAGCGCGGCTTTGAGCGCAGTGTGATTCTGGCAGACAGCGGTGCAGATAACTGGTCCCAGCGCCCCTATCTGCCCATGTACCGTACGGCGCAGTGGTACAAGGACGGGCAACCCCATCAGTTGCCGAATGAGTTTTATTCTTCGGAATACATCGTCGACCAGGCAATAGCGCAGATTGATAGTCAACATGGCGATGGTCAGCCGTTTTTTTCCTACGTAGCGTTTCAGGCCGTGCATATTCCCGTACAGGTGCCCGCCGCGTACCGGGCCATGTATGAAAGCCATTATCAGCAGGGTTGGTCGGCACTGCGCGAGCAGCGCTACCGGGCAGCGGTGGCGGCTGGGTTAGTGCCGCCTTCCACCGCGTTGACTGCAATGAATAGCACGGCGGATTGGACGGCGCTCAGTAATGCGCAGCAGCGCGATTGGGCGCGACGCATGGCGGTGTATGCGGGGATGGTGCAGGCGATGGACCACCACATAGGCCGTTTGGTCGAGCATCTGAAAGCGCTGGGGGAATACGACAACACCGTGTTTGTGTTCATGTCGGATAACGGCCCTGAGCCCGCCGACCCGGTCGCCCGCTTTGGCCTGCCTTTTGTGCTGTGGATGAAGGCCATGGGCTTCAATACTGACTATGGCACCTTGGGTGAACGCGATAGCTATGTGGTGATTGGTCCCGGCTTTGCCAGTGCGGCGGCCTCGCCGTTGTCCTACTACAAATACTATGCTGGGGAAGGTGGGCTGAGAGTGCCGATGATTATTGCCGGGGCCGGCGTTGCAGCACCGGGGCGGCAGTCACCGGCGCTTACCCATGTGACTGATATTGTGCCGACGTTGTTAGACCTCAGTGGCGCTGCGCCGCCGGGAGACGATTACTATCAGCCCACTGGCAAGAGCTTGTTGCCGGTGCTCGCCGACCAACGTGAGCGCGTGCGGGGGGAAGACGATGCGCTTGGCTACGAACTGGGTGGCAATGCCGCGCTGTTCAAGGGTGACTATAAACTGGTGAAAAACCTTCCTCCTGCGGGAGACGGCCGCTGGCATTTATATAACATTGTCAGTGATCCGGGAGAGAGCCGAGACCTGAGTGAGAGCATGCCGGAGCGTCTGGCCACCATGTTGGCCGATTATGAGGATTATGCTCGGCGCAACGGTGTATTGGCCGTGCCGGATGGTTATGATCAGCTTCAGCAAGTGAGTTGGAATTCGATTATGGCGAGAAAAACAGAGTGGCTATCGGCAGGGTTGCTGCTGTTCGTACTGGTGTACGGCGGGCTTCTCTGGCGGCGTAAGCGGCTGCGGGGATAATGGTGCGGCATGTTATCGCAGCCTGTTGGCTGTCTATTGCTTTGTTTTGTGGCACTGCCCGTGCCGAATTCTCATTGGCGGTCAATCAGCCAGAAAGCTGTGCTGGCTGCCATCAGGTACAGTTCAGCCAGTGGCAGGCGTCCCAGCATGCCGAGGCCATGCAGCCCGCCAGTTCAAATACAGTACTGGGCAATTTCGATGGCCAATCGCTGACGCATGCCGGTGTGCGCTATCGCTTTCTGGGAGCCGAAGGGCGTTACCAGATTGCCCTGACAGCGCCGGATCAGCCGGAACGCCCACTCGATGTTCGCTACACCTTTGGGGTGTATCCCTTGCAACAGTATCTGGTCGACCTGCCGGGCGGGCGTTTGCAGGCCCTGCCTGTTGCCTGGGACAGTCGCCGTGCGGCAGAAGGTGGTCAGCGTTGGTACGGACTGGATTCCGATCTGGGCTGGGATCACTACGCGTTTACCTGGAATACCAGTTGTGCGGAATGCCATTCCACCGGGGTAGAGAAGGGGTATGACACTGCGCAGAACCGTTTTGACACCCACTGGCAATTCGTCAATGTGAGCTGTCAGGCCTGCCACGGGAATGCAGAAGGTCACCAGCAGTGGCTGCGCAATCAGCAGCCGTCGTCGGTGGCGCATTCGGGCTTTGCGGCGACGCTGGCGGAGCGGGGCAGTTGGTATCTGCCCGAGAAGGCCAGTATTGCCCGGCGTCGGGACCAGCCCGATGGCGGCCAGCTTTCCGCCTGCGGCCAGTGCCACAGTCTGGGTACTCGTATCGACAGCTGGCAACCGGGTTCGCAGTTTGAAGATCACCTCAGCCTGATGTTGCCGAATACACCGCTTTATCACCTCGATGGTCAGATTGATGCGGAGGTCTTTGTCGCGGGGTCTTTTCGGCAAAGCAAGATGCACGACGCGGGGGTGGTCTGCAGCGACTGCCATAATCCACACTCACTGACACTGCGGGCGGAGGGCAACGCACTGTGCAGTCAGTGTCATCTGCCCGATCATTACGATCGGCCCGCGCATCACGGTCACCTGGAACACAGCCGCGGTGCGCAATGTGTGAATTGCCACATGCCCGCAACAGTGTATATGGGCGTGGACGCGAGGCGCGATCACCGTTTCGGTATTCCCAGCCCGGCCCTTAGTAAAGCGATTGGCGTGCCCAATGCCTGCAGCCAGTGTCATGTCGATAAAAGCCCCGACTGGCTGATTGCCGGAATGCCGGGAAGCACAACGCAGGCAGACGCTGTGTCACTGTGGCTGCACCAGCTCGATCGCGGCGAGATCACGGCGCTGCCCCGTTTGCTGGATTATGTTTCCACTGCCAATGGACACCGCTTTCGTCAGGCCAGGGTGATGGCGGCGTTGGGGGCGCAGATGGATGATCCCGCGCTGACCGAGCTTGCGCGTCGCAAGCTACGGAGTCATGACCCCGCCCTACAGCGGGCGGCGGTGGAGATTCTTGAACGTCTGCCTCTGGATGACCGCCTGCTGATGCTGTTGCCCCATCTGGATGAGCCGGTCAAATCGGTGAGGCTGGCGGTTGCCCGGGTGCTGGCTGAAGGATTGGTCCGGGGAGATCTGAGTGATGCGGATCGTCAGCGCCTGTCCCGGCGAGCGGAAGAATACCGGCAGTCCTTGCGGCGCAATGCCGATCATCCGGCATCGCAAATTGCGTTGGGGAATTTGTCGTTGGCACTCGGCGATGAGGAGGCAGCAGGAAATGCCTACCGGCAGGCTCTGCGGATTGATGTGTCGTATTCGCCGGCCTCGATCAATCTTGCGGACCTGTACCGGCAGCGTGGCGACGAAGCAAAGGCCCAACAGATACTGCTTTCCGCACGGCAACAAGCGGATGACGCTGCGATTTCCTATGCACTGAGTATGAGCTACTTCCGTCAGCGTAAGCTTGATGACGGCCTTGACGCGATTAGTCACGCGGTGACATTGGCGCCAATGAACAGTGATTACGTGTATGCCCAAGCGGTGGCGCTGGAGCAATCCGGACAGCCCCTGGCGGCCATAACGGCGCTTGAACAAGCTCTGAAACGACAGGGCGAGCGTCGCCAGCTAGTGGAATTACTCAGTCTGTATGCGGTGAATTATCAGTTACCGGCTGAGGCGTTGCCCCACGTTTTGCGCTGGCGAACGCTGGCGCCGGATGACCGTCGAGCTGCAGCGATTGAACAAGGTCTGCGCAGACAGCTTGCTCGGCCCACCCAATAGAAAAAAACACCGCCAGATAAGGATAAGAAAATGAAAAAATTGCTAAGTGGTCTGCTGTGGGGGATTGGGCTGTTATTTATGCTGCTGGGACTGCGCTGGCTGATTGATCCACAGGCGGCTGCCGATACATTGGGTATGGTCTTGTCAGACGGGGTGGGGCGCAGCTCGCAGATTGGGGGTTTCGGGGCCTTCTTTTTCACGGGTGGGCTGTGGGTCTTGCTTGGCGTCTGGCGCAAGGCGCCGGTGTTTCTCTATGTCGCGGCGACCACACTGGGTAGCGCTGCGTTGTTTAGATTGATTGCCTGGGCGGCTCAGGGCGCGGCGCTGACAGTGGACATGATCGCGGTGGAAGTGGTGATCGCCGCGATTCTGTTACTGGCTGCGCGTCTCAACTCCCGGCTCGGTGCGGCCCGCTGATCTTTGGGGTCAGCGCGCTTCAAAGGCGTCGGCCTGATTGAGGTTGCGAAACTGTGAGGCCATATCGCGGCAGTCTACCGCATCGGCCTGAGTCTGTTCATACCAGCCATACACGCTGCGCTTCCCCACTTCCAGATATGCCTGAAGGTTGGTCAGCAGTTCCGGGCGGCGTTCGAGCAGGGCATATAAATACTGGCCGCGCTCGCCGTCGTGGGCGTAGCGCACAGGCGTTTGCGGATGGCTTGAAGCCAATCGTTGGTAAAGCCCGTCGGGTGGCTGGGGATTGTCGCAGGGGACAATGAGTAGCTGCCGGTATCGCGCGGCCTGCAGGCCGCGGAGAATACCTGCTAAGGGGCCCGGATAATCAGCTAGCACGTCGGCCAGCGGCGTACCAAAATCCGCGTAGCGCTCGGCATTGCGGTTGCAGCTGATCAGCACTTCATCGGCCAGCGGCGCATAGCATTCGTGCACGGCGCTGATAAGGGGGCGCCCCTGCCAGTTCAAGAGTCCCTTGTCTTGGCCGCCGACGCGCTCGCCGCGTCCCCCAGCCAGAATCAGCAGCGAGAGACCGTCTTGCGCGATGAAATGCCCGTTTGAGCGCATCTTGAAATCCTCTACCCAGTGTCGCGATGGTAGGCGGTGGCTGTGCTATGATGCCAGCGTTTTTTGCCAGATGTTGCCGAGACACTACACGCCATGACCAGCCTGCTAGCCATCGACGCTGCCACCGAAGCCTGCTCGGTGGCACTGCTGCGCGACGGCGAAATTCGTGAAGACTTCCGCATGTTGCCCCGGGCGCACACCCGGTATTTATTGCCGATGGTGGACGAGATGCTGTCCTCTGCGGGAGTGACGCTCGCCCAGCTCGACGGTCTGGCGTTTACCGCCGGGCCGGGGTCGTTTACCGGTTTGCGCGTTGCCATCGCCACGGTGCAGGGGCTGGCTTTTGCCGCGGATTTGCCAGTGCTGCCGGTGTCGACGTTGGCGTCCATGGCGCAGCACTATATGAATACCGAGCAGCCCGATGAGGGTAGTTTGCTGATGCCGATACTTGATGCTCGTATGGATGAACTCTATGTGGGTCGCTATGTCTGCCGGAATGGCTTTGTCGAGGCCGTTTGTGATGATGCGCTGCTCGCGCCCGCTGCGGTTGGCGACTTGGCTGCGGTTGACGTGGGTTTGGGTGAGGGCTGGGAATACGCTGAGCGGTTTGATGGCGCAGCACCTGCAAGGCTTGATACCTCGGTGCTACCCCATGCTGCATCAGCACTGACGCTGGCCGAACGCGATTATCTGGCAGGCAAATTGCTGCCTGCCGAACAGGCTCAGCCGGTCTACCTGCGCGACAGTGTTGCCTGGCAAAAAGCGTAATCACGACCCTCTAATCACTAACAAGGACGCTTATTAATGGATGCATTGCAGGCCGTGATTCTGGCCGCTATACAGGGGCTCACTGAATTTCTGCCCATTTCCAGTTCGGGCCATCTGGTGTTGCCGCAGACCCTGCTGGGTTGGGAGGATCAGGGACTGGCTTTCGATGTGGCTGTGCATGTCGGCTCGCTGCTGGCGGTGCTGGCTTATTTCTACCGCGATGTGATCAATCTGCTGGGTGCCTGGGGCAACAGTCTGCTCACCCGGCAGCAGAACGATGACAGCCGTCTGGCGTGGATGGTGATTGTGGCGACCCTGCCGGCGGTGGTGGCAGGGCTGTTGCTCAACGATGTGATCGAACAGCATCTGCGCGGCGGTCTGGTGCTGGCAACGACCACGCTGGTGTTTGGCGTGGTGCTGGGTGTCGTGGACCGGTACTCCAGTCACCGCCGCCATCTGGTGGATGTGGGCCTGCGCATTGCTCTGATCGTCGGTTTTGCTCAGGCGCTGGCGCTGATCCCCGGCACGTCGCGCTCGGGGATCACCATGACCGCGGCACTGCTGGTGGGCCTGAGCCGCAGTGATGCCGCACGTTTCTCTTTTCTGCTGTCGATGCCGATCATTGCCGCCGCGGGCAGCTACAAATTGTTGGAGCTGCTCGAGAGCAGCCACCCGGTGCCCTGGGATCTGCTGGGTATTGGTTTTGTGGTATCAGCGGTCACCGCCTATGCCTGCATCAGCGTCTTCATGCGTTGGGTGGAGCGTATTGGCATGATGCCCTTTGCCATTTACCGGGTGTTGCTGGCCGCTGTGATTTACGCCGTGGTACTGTCCTGAGGGGTTGATCTTCACTCGGCGGGTAATGGGGGAAAGCATATGAACGTCGCCTTCTTGGGCCTGGGGGTAATGGGGTTCCCGATGGCGGGGCACTTGCATCGTGCCGGTGTAGACCTGCGGGTGTACAACCGCAGCCCGGAGAAGGCCCAGCGCTGGAACGATGAATATGCCCCGCTGGCAGCGGCCAGTGTTGCCGATGCCGTCAGTGACCGCGATGTGGTCGCGGTTTGCCTGGGGGCCGACGAAGATGTGCGCGAAGTGCTCTGCGGTGCTGACGGGGTTTTCGCCCATTTGCCTGCGGGCGGGGTCGTCGTTGACCATTCCACTACCTCGGCAGAGCTGGCGCGCGATATGGCGGCGGCCGCGGCGGAGTCCGGGCATCAGTTTATCGATGCGCCGGTGTCCGGTGGGCAGGCGGGCGCGGAGGCTGGCAAGCTCACCGTGATGGCCGGTGGTGATGCCGACGCCTTCAGCCGCATTGAGCCTGTTTTACAGTGCTATGCGGCTCGCTATCGTCGTCTGGGTGAGACCGGCAGTGGTCAGCTTGCCAAAATGGTCAATCAGATTTGTATCGCCGGGCTATTGCAGGGGTTGTCAGAAGCCATGCATTTCGGTCAGCAGGCGGGACTGGATATGGCGGCTGTGGTCGATGTGATCGGCGCGGGTGCCGCGCAGTCCTGGCAAATGGATAACCGCGCTGCCACCATGTTGCAGGGCGAATTTGATTTCGGTTTTGCGGTGGACTGGATGCGTAAGGATTTGCGTTACGTGCTGGATGAAGCGCGCCGTCAGTCCGTCAGCCTGCCGGTGACCGCCCTGGTGGATCAGTTCTACGCGCAGGTGCAGAACCTTGGCGGCGGTCGCAAAGATACTTCCAGCCTGCTGCTGGCCTTGCAGGCCAGTCAGGCGAAAGCACAGGATTAATCATGGATAAACACGCGTTTAACGACAAACTCATTGCTTTCCTCGATGTCAGTCCGACGCCGTTCCACGCGTCGGCCAACATGGCGGAGGCGCTGCGGGAAGCGGGATTTATCGAGTTGGATGAACGTCAGGATTGGGCGCTGGAAGCGGGTAAGGGCTATTTCTGTCTGCGCAATGGTTCTTCGGTGGTGGCGTTTCGGGTCGGCAAAAGTGATGTGGCTGAATCCGGCTGGCATATGGTGGGCGCCCATACCGACAGTCCCTGTCTGAAGGTGAAACCCAACCCGGTTCTGCATCGCAAAGGCTATTTTCAGTTGGGTGTGGAAGTATACGGTGGGGCGCTGCTCAATCCCTGGTTTGACCGCGACCTTGGTCTGGCTGGCCGGGTCAGCTACCGCAGCAGCAACGGCAGTTTGCGCAGTGCGCTGCTCAATACCGATCGCGCCATCGGTATCGTGCCGAGTCTGGCGATTCACCTGGATCGCGAGGCGAATAACAACCGCACAGTGAATCCGCAGACCGACCTGCCGGTGTTGATCAGTCAGGCGGAGTCTGCGCCTGACTTCAAAGCCCTGCTGAAAAATCTGCTGGCAGAGCAGGGCTGTGACGATGTCGAGGCGGTGCTGGATTACGAACTGAGTTTCTATGATGTACAGGGCGCGGCACGGGTCGGTTTGAATCGCGAGTTTATCGCCAGTGCGCGGCTCGATAATCTGCTGTCTTGTTTTATCGGTTTGCAGGCGCTGTTGCTGGCCCCTGCCGACAAGCACAGTGTGTTGGTCTGCAATGACCACGAAGAAGTGGGAAGTATGTCCAGCAGCGGTGCTCAGGGACCGATGCTGGAGTCGACGCTGCGCCGCATTGCCGGGGATGAAAGCCGTTGGCAGCGAGCGATTGCGCACTCCACCATGATCTCGGCGGACAATGCCCACGGCATCCACCCCAATTTCAGTGATCGCCACGACGCCAATCACGGTCCGCTTCTTAATCAGGGCGCGGTGATCAAAATCAACGTTAACCAGCGCTATGCCACCAACAGCGAAACCAGTGCCATGTTCCGTCATCTCTGTGAACAGCAGGGTCAACCGGTTCAGAGTTTTGTGGTGCGCAGCGATATGGCTTGTGGCAGCACTATCGGGCCCATTACCGCGTCGGCCATCGGCGTGGCGACGCTGGATATCGGCGTGCCGACCTTTGCCATGCACTCCATCCGCGAGCTGGCGGGCAGTGACGATGCGGTGGGCTTGAGTCAGGTCTTGGCGGCGTTCTACTCGCGCTGAGAAAGGCGCTACGCTTGCTTGAGAAGTGCGCTGAGCACTAAGGCGCGTCAGGCGCTGGTCGACGGGGGAATCGCATAGGTTCCCACCGCGTGCGCGACAGGTTCATCGCTACCTTCGGAATAGAGGTAGACCTCGCCAGTGGCGAGCAAGCGACCGGCTTTCAACAGTTTGCAGCGGCCGATAATGGTTTTTCCCGCCGCAGGCTTACGCAGGAAATTTATATTGAGGTTGGTGGTGACGGCCAGCGGCACAATGCCGATGTGCCCGAGGATGGCCACGTAGAGCGCCAAGTCGGCAACAGTCATCAGGGTCGGGCCGGAGACGGTGCCGCCGGGGCGAAGGTGCGCATCATCCACCGGCAGGGATACCGTCGCACTCAGCTCGCCAATCTCATCAACAAGACAGTGACTCTGCGGGAACTCTGCGGCAATGAATGCCGCAACCTCATCTTTGCTGGCTGTCATGGTGGACCCTCGACGGCATGCGATCCGGATTACTCGCCTTTGAAAGCCGGTTTGCGGCGCTCGATAAATGACGCGAGTCCCTCGCGGCCATCGGCCGTGCCGATACAGCGTGAAATACCCCGGCTTTCCAGTTCAAGCTGGGTTTCCAGACTGGTTTCATAGCTGCCCAGCAGCAGGCGGCGGACTTCGCCGTAGGCTTCGGTGGGGCCATTGGCAATCTGCGCAGCTAGCTTCCCAGCCTCTTCCGTCAGCGCATCATCGGCAACGACTTTAGTGAGCAGCCCCCATTCCAGCGCTTCCTCGGCGCTCAGCACGCGGTTGGTAAAAATCAGTTCCTGGGCGCGGCGCAGGCCGACCAGTTTTGGCAGCAGGGCCGTGGCGCCGCCATCGGGGCTGACCGCAATACCGGTATAGGCCATGGTGAATTTGGCTTTCTCCGATGCAACGACCAGATCACCGGCCATTGCCAGACTGAAACCGGCACCCGCTGCGGTGCCATTTACGGCGACAATCAGCGGTGCGCGCATGCGGGCAAAACGGCTGCTGGCGGCATGCAGGTGGGCGGTAATGTCCTTGATCAATTGTGGGGCCTTATCTTGCGCGGCGTGAAAGCTGGCAACATCGCCGCCGGCACAGAACATCTTGCCCTCGGCGGTCAGCACGACGGCGCGAATCTCGCTGTCGCTGTCGCAGAGGATGGCGGCCTGCATCAGTTCTTGCCCCATTTTGAGGTTAATGCTGTGCGCGGCATCGGGACGATTCAGGGTGATGGTGGCAACGCCATTGGCTTTTTCAAAACGAAGGGTTTCAAACTGACTCATTGCTATCCGGTTCCGATTTTCTGGGAGAGACGGGAGAGTAGAACAGCGCTGCTGTCGGGTCAACGAGCGCGTATACTGCCGCTTTTGCCCGGAGTTGCCGATGCGTTGCCTGCTGCTATCTGCCTATCACGCCCAAAGCCATGCGGCTTGGGCAGAGGGTTTGATGGCCGCCTTGCCGGAGGTGGACTGGACGCTGCTGACCCTGCCGCCGCGCTATTTCAGTTGGCGTCTGCGGGGCAACAGTTTGAGCTGGGCGATGTTGGAAAGGGAAGTGCTGGAAGCCGACTACGATGTGCTGTTGGCAAGCTCAATGACCGATCTGTCGGCGCTGCGTGGGCTGTGCCCGGCCCTGTGTCGCCTGCCGACAGCGGTGTATTTCCATGAAAACCAGTTTGCCTATCCCGGCAGCGATCGTCAGCGCCAGAGTGTGGAGCCGCAGATGCTCAATCTCTATACCGCACTGGCCGCTGACCGAGTGTTGTTTAACAGTGCCTATAACCGTGACAGCTTCCTCGAGGGGGCTGACGAGTTGCTGCGCAAGCTGCCGGATTTCAGTCCCCGGCAGGAAGTGATGGCGAAGCTGGCTCAGAGCGAGGTGCTGCCGGTAGGGCTGTCTGCCCCCGAGCCGCTGGCGCCGCGAGAAGCTGGCGAGCGATTGTCGCTGCTGTGGAATCATCGCTGGGAATACGACAAAGGTCCTGAGCAACTGTTGGCGATCTTGCAGGCCTGCGACGCCACGGCGTTGCCGTTGGATGTTCATCTTGTGGGTCAGCAGTTTCGCCAGCAACCCGAGGCCTTCGCCCAGATTGAACAACTGCTGGCCGCAAGCAGAAGTCTGCGCAAGGGGCAGTGGGGCTATGTGGAGGACGCAGCGGCGTATCGTCAGTTGCTGGCATCGGCAGATGTGGTGTTGTCGACAGCGCTGCACGATTTTCAGGGGCTGTCGGTGATGGAGGCGGTGGCTGCGGGCTGTCGGCCGCTGTTGCCCGCGAGGCTCTGTTATCCCCAGTGGTTTGCCGACGACTGCCTTTACCCGAGTTCACCGGCGTCACCGCAGCGGGAAGGGCAGGCGGTCGCTGCCATCCTCAAGCAGTGGCAGCAACAGAAGCGACAGGCGGGCCTGAGCGCACCGTCGCTGTCGCCGTTGTACTGGTCTTCGCTGGCCCCGCAATACCGGCAGCTATTGGCTGAGCTGGCGGGCTTGCGGCGGTGACAGTCGCCGGGTGAGCCAGTATCATAAGCGCCTTTATTTCACAGGCAGACAGGACACTCTCATGGCAAAAAACCGGGTTCTTACCGGCATCACCACCACCGGCACACCACACCTGGGGAATTTCGTCGGCGCTATTCGCCCGGCCATTGCCGAGAGTCAGTCTACTGAGCAGGACAGCTTCTTTTTTCTGGCGGATTACCATGCGCTGATCAAGTGTCAGGACCCGGCTGCGGTTCACCAATCAGCCCGCGAGATCGCGGCCACCTGGTTGGCATTGGGGCTGGATACCGACCGTTCGACCTTTTACCGCCAGTCTGATGTGCCGGAAATTACCGAGCTGATGTGGGTGCTGACCTGTGTTTCAGGCAAAGGCCTGATGAATCGCGCCCACGCTTACAAAGCGGCCGTGCAGGACAATGAAGAGAAGGGCGAAGACGCTGACTTCGGCGTGACCATGGGTCTGTTTTACTACCCGGTGCTGATGGCGGCGGATATTCTGATGTTCAATGCCCAGCGGGTGCCGGTGGGGCGCGACCAGATTCAACATCTGGAAATGGCTCGGGATATCGCTCAACGCTTCAACCATATCTACGGTGAGACTTTCGTGCTGCCTGAAGCGGTAGTCGATGACGACGTGGCGGTGCTCAGTGGGCTCGATGGTCGCAAAATGAGCAAGAGCTATGGCAATACTATTCCGCTGTTTTTGCCAGAGAAGCAGTTGAAGAAGCACATCAATAAAATCAAAACCAATCTGTTGGAGCCGGGCGAACCCAAAGATCCGGATACCTCTACGGTGTTCCAGATCTGGCAGGCCTTTGCCACACCGGAGCAAACGGCGGAGATGCGCAAGCAGTTTGAAGCCGGTATCGCCTGGGGTGAAGCCAAGAAGCAGCTCTTTGAATTGATCAACGGCCAGATCAGTGAAGCGCGTCAGCGCTATAACGAGATTCTGGAAGACGGGGCGTTTCTCGATGCCGAATTAGCGAAGGGCGCAGAAAAGGCCCGTGCTGAGGCTGCATCCCAGTTAGATAAGGTGCGCAAGGCCGTCGGCCTGTCACGTTTTGGCTGAAACGCGGTTCAGAACTCGGCAGAGAGCGCCAGTCCTTTCAATCCCATCTCCAGATGCACGCCGCTGCGGTGACGCAGCGACAGCGTGCCGTTAGTGCGGTCGTGGCGAATATTGAGCTTGGGCAGCAGTTCTCTTTCTTTGATGATCACTTGTGGGTAGCGCAGTAGCGGCTTGCTGACAGCCTGCAAGCGCATGCCGCTGAAGTCGGTTTGTGTCTGAGCACGGGCGATACCACTTGCCAGCGTAAACGCAACGATCAACATCAGACATTTCATGTGGTAATCCCCCGTGTGAGCACATCAGCGGCTCGCGACATGGGCTTACTATTTCTGAATACGGCGCATCGGCCTATACGGGCTGGGCGCGAAAGTGCGCTGGATCACGGCTTCTGCGGGAAAGTCGCAGTGGGCTTAGGTAGTTCTACGAGGGCGGCAGAAGGCCGCCCTCGGAAGGGGGGCAACGTCAGAAATCCACGCCCAGTTCGACGAAGACACTGCGCGGTTCACCGATAAAGTAGCGGTAATTGCCAAAGGCGTAATCAGCGCGTTCGGCGTAATCCACATCGGCGAGATTATTGACGCGCACGATGCTGTACACATGATCGCCGTACTGCTGTCGCCACTGCGCGTTGACCAGGGTGTGGCCGGGGTAGCGGAACTGATTGTCGGCTTCCAGGTAATACTGCCCCTGGTGACTGGCCTCAAGGGTGAGCTGGGTGGCATTGGCCACCTGCCAGACCAGCTGCGTGCTGGCGATCTGTCGCGGTGCGGTGTCCAGCTCATTGCCTTCCTTGGTCAGCACACTATTGTCATATTGGTGCTTGGCGTAGCTGCCTTGGAACAGCCACTGCAGCGAGTCGCTGATTGCCCAGCGTAGTTCGAGCTCCAGTCCTCGGCTTTCAGTGCGGCCGCCATTGATATTCTGACGCAGACTGTCCTGAATAATCAGATCGTCTTTCTGTAGCCAGTACACCGAAGCCTGATAGCTGAAGCGCGAAAACTCGCCGCGCAAGCCCAGTTCTGCGGTATCCAGCGATTCCTCGTCCAATTGCGCATTCAGTTGCTGTGCCTGCAGGCGGTACAGTTCACTGGCCTGAGGTGCACGGAAGCCGTGAGCCGCATTGGCAATCAACGAGGTGTTGTCGCTGAGCGGGTGCACCATGCCGACATGGAACGACCAGTTGCGGAAGCGCTCCTTGTCGTCGTCGGGGCGGGCATAGCGGCAGGCGCCGCCACCACAGAGGCTGCCATCGGCCGCCGTATTGCCGCTGATCATGCGGTTGTCGTAGTCGTAAAACTGGATGTCGTAGCGCGAGCCAAAGCTGATATGCGTCGCGTCACCGGCCAGGTAATCACCGCCGATAAACCAGGCAAAGTAGCTGGCATCCACTTCGTAGTCGTAATGTTTCCCTTGAGGAAATACCCCGAAACCGGCGTTGTCCTGTGTTTCCTTCAGGAAGGCGCGGGTCATTTCCATATCAAAGCCATTGTGCAGAGTAAGCCGGTCGCTGCTGCGTTGATAAAAGGCCGTTTGCACTCCTACGCTGCGCTCGCCGTTTTCTTCCAGTGGCGTACCGGGCAGGAAGTGCTGAAGAAACTCCATGTCGGTGTAGCGGATGTAGGGGGTGACAATAAAGTGGCTGTCTTGACTGCCTTCCCGCTCAAAGCGACTGTAGTACCGAAAGCTCTGGCTGTTGCGGTAGGCCTCCGGGTTGGGATTTTCACGCTTTCGACTGTCGTCTTTATAGGCATCTTTGCCGAGGACATAGCCTGCAGTTTCCTGCTGGAGATTGGCCGCCGACAGCAGCGACTGCACGCTCCACACCTCGCCCTGATAATCGTGGCGCAGGGAAAGCTTTTGCTGATCGTAGCCGGAGTCGTCCTTATAGCCGCCATCGTGTTCGCCGTGGGCGCTAATCCGGTAGGCGTGTTTGCCGACCGTGTCGCTGTGGGTAAATTTCAGGCGGCTGTAGTCATGGGGGCCACCTTCTGCCGCAATGCGGGTTTCGCGCTCTTCGCTGGGCGCGCGACTGATCACGTTAATGACGCCATTGAGGGCGTTACTGCCGTGGACGGCGGTGCCCGGCCCGCGCAGTACCTCGATGCGTCCGGCCTGTTCGCTGTTGACGTCAAACAGCATGTTTACATTGCAGAAGCCCGGGGCTCTCAGCGGGATACCGTCTTCGGCAAAATAGAAGGTGCCGCAGCTACCCGCGCCGGTAAGTACCGCTGAGCGAATGGCGGTAAGGTGTTCCTGACCGTTGCCGCGACTGATCACCACGCCGGGAATACGATTGAGCAATTCACTGATATGGCTGTGGCCCAAGCGGTCGATACTGGATTGATCAACAATACTGAGCGCCTGACTCAAATCACTCAAGTCGCGCTCGGTGCGGCTGGCGGTAACGGCGACTTCTTCCATGGAAACCTGATTGGCGGCGTCCTCTGCCCACAGTGTCTGGCGTATCACCAAGCCCAGTAATGCGGATGCGCTGGCGCGCATAGCCGTTGTTTTCATGTTTTTACCCCGTGCCCTAAGGCCTTCTTGTGATTAGATAATTCGGATAAACAGGCCTTCTGAAGAGGCCAGCAGCGTATCGCCGTCGTAACACTCGCCCAGGGCTACCACCTTTTTCTCGCCAATGTTTTCCAGCCAGGTGGTAAAGCGCAGTTCGCGGAACAATGGCAGCGGTTTTCGGTAGCTCACCTGCAAGGAGGCGGTATACCCCGGTGTATTGTTATTCAGGCAGGCAAACGCCAAAAGCTGATCGAAAAGCAGGCTGATGATTCCCCCGTGTACGCTGTTCGGCGGCCCTTCATGGCGCCAGCCAAAAGTGACGGTGGAAACCACTTTGTTGCCCTCCAGTTCAACATCGATATCGGGGGAGTAGGCATTATACTCCCCGGTAGCCGGGCCGTATGGCAGGATGTCTTGCAGCCGTTCTCCCGCATTCGCGTTGTAATAGGGCATCAACTTCTGCCCCTGGTGCGCTTGCAAGTCCTGGTTCAGTTTATTGAGCTGAGACGTCATTGCAGCAAGCTCATCGCTGCTGGCATTCACATTCAGGCTGAGCTCCAGCGTATGCTGGAGTGCTGCGGTGAGGTGTTTCAGTTCCTGTTGAGCGTTATCGGCCGACATGTTTCGGCATTCCTGTGCGTTTGTAATCGTAATGAGGCGAGCAGTGTAATCGCCGAAGGCGATCCTGCAAAGCATCCGCCCCCAAATGCGCGGCCTGCAGGCCTGTGCCGTTGTGGCGCCGGAATGTCGTCGCGGATCGCTTGGTCGCGCGTTTTTGCCTGTAGCGGTAAGCCGTGCAAGAATAACCACAGAATCAATAGTGCAGGGTTGGGAATGACGAAATTCGTGACGATGCTCAACGGTAGTTCTGCCGAGCAGGCCCGTAATTTCTCCAGTGCTGAATTGATTCGACGTCGATACGTTTCCTCCTTCATGCTCGCTTCACTGTTTCTGTGCGGCGTCATCCTGTCGATAACGCATTTTCTTGTTCCGCTGGAGCCAGTGGGGCAGCGACTGATACGTGATTTTGGCATCCTGCTGTCGCTGGGAGCGCTGCTTGCCTACGTCGTACTCTGGATAAGCGGCAAGCGGGTGCTGGCGCTAAACCTTTTTATCATCGCTCTGGCGCTGGGGATTGCGCGCGTTACCTTGCTGACCGGTGGTATTACTGCTCCCAGTACGATCATGCTGGTCGTGGTGCCCGTGCTGGCTTCGGTGAGCATAGACCTGCTGGCGGGCTTGTTGTGGCTGGCCATTGTGACGGTGTTCTGGACGCTGGTGTATCTGGCTCCAACGTTGGAGATTCCCGTTGAAAATGTAATGGCATCCGAGAATCGCGAGATTGGGGTTTTCATCAGTTGTATCTGTACGGCGTTGCTCGCCATGTTCGCAACGGGGTACTACGAGCGCAGCAATGCGGCATTGCGCCGCAAGCTTCAGTCGGAACATGCGCTGGCGGTTTACCACGGACAGCATGACCCGTTGACGGGGCTGATGAATCGCCGCTTCTTCGTCGACACGGTTAAGTCTTTTATCGCAGATCCGGCCATGAAGGGCTTTTGTATTCTCTATCTCGATCTCAACGCCTTTAAGCCCATTAATGACAATTATGGCCACCATGTGGGCGATGAGGTGTTAATGGCGATAGGTCGCCGTCTGCGTGAGTGTTTTCGCGGGACGGATAGCTGTTGTCGCATCGGCGGCGATGAGTTCTGTGTACTTGTTCCCGTGGGCGAGCAATCGCCGATTACTGATGTCGTGAAGCGTGCGTCTGCGATCTTCAGCGAGCCCGTTGTCATTGAGGGGCGAGAGCTGGCTATTTCGGCGTCTATCGGCAGCGCGGTTTTCCCTGCTGATGGGAAAACGTATGAAGAACTGCTGCACTCTGCAGACCAGCAGATGTACAGGGTAAAAAAGGCCAAGTAAGGCGCAGTGATGTTGAGCCCTTGCCTCGGCCTGTTTTAACGCGTCATGTTGTTGGCGCATGACTAGGACTTGATCCATTGTGGGGTCTTATGCGTCACCAGCCACTTATGACGAGACTGGCGCTCGCCGCCATTGCGATGCTGCTGTCGGCCTGTTCGACAGGCGTCAAGCAGGCCCAATGGGCCTATGAGAACGCCACGAAGGGTAACTACTTGCTCGATTACAGCAGCGTCCCTTCCGGCCATGTGCTCAACTTATGCCGCGACTTGATCAACGTTCGTAACTTCCGAGGTTTTGACCACTGTATTGCGCAGTATGAAGCCCATCACGTGGTAAATGGCGAGTCGGTGTATCGCCACGCGTTTGCCGATATCTACTGGTCGCGGGATTACACCTCCGCGCTGATCAACAGCATGAAGGCGGAGGCCGCGCTTTACCGGTCGAGTATTACGGATGTGCAGCATTATTTGCCCAAGGCGCAGCAGGCGCTCAATGGCAATCTGGCGATCTATTCCGGAGAGGACAGGGATGATCTGCTGGATGAGGATGACAATATTCGCGGGCCGCTGGCGATTCCTATTCTTGGTGTGGCGGCGGTGTACGAAGGCTTGTACGGTTCGAAAGCCAAGGCCCGCGAGTTCATTGTTGAACTCTCCGCAACGGAAACCAACAGCTTTATCACGCCCTATGTAGAAACCCAAAAGCGCAGTTGGATAGCCAAGGGCTATATCGCCATCGAGGACTATCCCTCGGCGTTGCTGGTAATGAGTGGGCGCGATTCGGAAGCGGTGGAGTTGCTGGGCACATTGTTCGTGAATGCGAACCCGCTGAGCCATCTCTTTGGTCTGGCCAAATCCATTGATCGCGAAAATCAGTTTTTTGCCGTGGAAATGCAGAGCCTGTATTGCCACGCGATGGCGAAACTGGGGCGTGATGAGGCGCCCGCCTGCTTTGAAAACCTGTTTGCCGGCGAGTTTATCGACGTTTTTGGTGGTTTGAAGTTTATTGCCTTGCAGCAGTATGGCCGTTTGCAGCTACGCAATGGGCAGCACGACCTTGCTTTGGCAGCACTCTCGGAAGCCGTCGATATTCTGGAGACGCAACGGTCCAGTTTGTCGCTGGACAGCACCAAGTTAGGTTTTGTCAGCGATAAGCTGGAGGTGTACTACGATCTGGTCGAGCTGTTTGTTGAGAAAGATCAGCCTGAGCGGGCGCTGGAGTATGCTGAGCGTGCCAAGGCGCGCGCGCTGGTCGATTTACTTGCGTCTCGAAACCATGAACTCCGACCACCAGAAACCGACGACATTACTGCGACCCTGTCGGCCATTCAGCAGACAGAGGCATCGCTGGCGACCGTCAATCCCAGTGACACGACGCAGCGCTCGGTAACGCGGGGACTGTTGAGAAAATATCGGGACAACTTGAGCAAAACCGCGCCGGAGTTTACCTCTCTGCGGGTGGTGACATCGCCGAATATTGCGGAACTGCAGTCGGCGTTGGAAGAGGGCGAGGGCCTACTTGAGTATTTCGGCGATGGTGACGACCTCTGGGTATTTATCCTCAGTCGAGAAGGCGTTGCTGCCGCCAGCCTCTCCGTCGATGGACTGGCATCCATGGTGGCAGCGGTGCGTCGCGATTTGCAGACCCCCGCATCGTCAGCGATCCAGCGCAGCAGTCGTCAGCTCTATAACAGCGTGATTCTTCCGGTTGAGGATCGCCTGCAGGCGTTTGATCGGCTGACCGTTGTGCCCCACGGCCCACTTCACTACGTGCCTTTTGCGGCGCTGTACGATGGCGAGCGTTATCTGATCGATAAGCTGGAGCTGCGTGTTTTGCCCAGCGCATCGGTATTGGAGTTTCTTAACGCGGGGCCGAGCGCTGCGGAGAAACCGATGTTAATACTCGGTAATCCGGATCTGAAAGACCCCGCGATGGACTTGCCCGGTGCACAAATCGAGGCCGTCAATATCGCCAAAATGCGGCCGGGCGCCGAGGTCGTGCTCAGAGAAAATGCCAGCGAAACCCTGCTCAAGTCGAATGCAGGGCAATACCGCAATCTGCACATCGCCTCTCATGGCATCTTCAATGCGGAAGACCCCATGGCCTCGGCGTTATTGCTATCAGAAAGTGACCAGGACGATGGCCTGCTATCGGTCGCGGAGCTGTTTGATTTGCGGCTGAATGCGGATCTGGTCACGCTCTCTGCCTGCGAGACCGCGCTGGGTGAAGTCACTGGCGGCGACGATGTGATCGGCTTTACCCGCGGGTTTTTGTACGCAGGGGCCGAGTCGATTGTCGCCAGTTTGTGGAAAGTGAGCGATGCGGCAACTAACCAGTTGATGCAGGCTTTTTATGAAGATCTACCGGAGCAGGGGAAGAGTGCGGCCTTGCGGCAGGCGCAATTAGCACTGAAGGGAGGTTACTATGACCATCCCTATTATTGGGCGGCTTTCCAGCTAACCGGCGAGTACGACTGAATCCATCTATGATTCATATAGTTGCTTTAAAAAATAATGAATGAGGTTTTGCATGAATAAACTCGCCAGGATAAACAAATGCCTGTCGTTGGTCATACTGCTTGCCATGGGCGGCTGTGCGGGCTTTGACTTGTCCGGGCAGTGGGGGCGCGAAAATGCGATCGCCGGAAACTATCAGCATGATTACGCTAATTTGCATGTGAATGGCGTGCGAAATTTATGCATGAATTTAGTAAAGGTGCAGAACTTCAAAGGCTTTGATCATTGTATTGAGCAGATGGAGTTGCATCATGTTGCTGACGGGCGCTTGTTGTTCAGACATCCAACAGGGTACGACAAGAAGTCACGCGATTTTACGACGGCGTTCATTAGTGGCCTTAAAGCCGAAGCGGCGTTGAGTCGAGCCCAGGTTGAGATGGTGCCGGTGTACTTAGAGCCTGCCGTTAATGCCGTGCGAGGTCAGCCCGGCGACTATAAATTCAATGAAGTGAAATACATCGATATCGGGCGTGCTCTAGTAGCCCCTCGTGTACTCGGTGTTGCGGCCGTCTACGAGGGGCTGTATGGCTCCCCCGATGTCGCGCGGGAGTATTTGCAAGAGCTATCTGCAGTTGACATGAGTCGTATGCTAGTTAGTTATATGGAGCCTGAAAAGCGTGCTTGGCTGGCCAGGGGGTATATTGCGATTGGAGACTATATCTCGGCGCTTAATACGCTAAGCAATGAGGAGGCCAAGACCGATAAGCTGCTCTACGAGGCAATGATGAAGCTCAACCCAGCCTACTATTTGGTGGGCGCGGTGACGGGTGCATCAACCGATAAGTGGGATCGGTACTTCAGTCTGGAAAGCGAAGCAATGCTGTGCCACACCCTGTACAAGTTGAAGGCAAAAAGTGCCGAGTCCTGCTATCAGCAACTATTGCAGCATGAATTTATTGATGTATTTGGCGGCCTGAAATTTGCCGCACTGCAAGAATACGGCCGGCTGCAACTATCCGCAGGCAACGACGACACGGCCATCGGCGTGTTGAGCGAAGCGGTTGAGCTGCTTGAGGCGCAGCGTTCGAGTCTATCGCTGGATACCTCCAAGCTGGGTTTCGTCAATGACAAGCTCTCGGTGTATCGCGACTTGATCGCCCTGTATGTATCGCGAGACCAAGCTGATCGCGCAATAGAATACGCCGAGCGTGCAAAGGCACGTGCGCTGATTGATTTGTTGGCCTCCCGCGACGCACAACCTGAGCCGCAAGGTAGCGATCAACTGCAAGAACTTCTCGCCTCTATTGACGATGCGGAGACCTCTCTCGCGGCGATTAATCTGAATGATGATAGTCAGCGTTCAGTCACCCGGGGATTGCTGCGTAAATACCAGAACAGCCTTCAAGAAATGGCGCCGGAATTCACCTCATTGCGGACTGTGACCTCGCCGCGTATTGCCCAACTGCAATCCTCCTTGGAGGAGGACGAAGGTCTGTTGGAATACTTTGGCGAGGGTGACGATCTCTGGGTGTTTATCCTTAGCCGTCAAGGTGTGTCTGCGGCCAAACTGTCTGCCACCAACCTCGACACCCAAGTGGCGGTGCTGCGCAGTGATTTGCAGAACCCCAACTCCACCCAGTTTGAACGCAGCAGTCACCAGTTATACGTCAGCCTAGTGCAGCCCGTAGAAGACGCGATACAGGGTTTTAAACGCCTGACAGTCGTCCCCCATGGAACACTACATTACCTGCCCTTTGCAGCCTTGTACGACGGTGAGCGTTATTTACTCGAGCACTTCGAAATACGGGTCTTGCCGAGTGCCTCGGTTCTCCAGTTTTTGAACAATGACTCGCAGGCCGATAACCAACGTATGTTGGTATTGGGTAATCCCGACCTGGACGATGCATCAATGGATTTGCCGGGAGCCCAAGTTGAAGCGATTAATCTCGGCCAGATGCGCCCCGATACCGATGTATTACTGCGCAAAAACGCCAGCGAAACCCTGCTTAAAGCCAGTGCAGGAAGCTATCGATACTTACACATTGCGTCCCACGGTATTTTTAACGCCGATGATCCGATGGCCTCAGCCTTACTGCTATCAGAAAGTGATCAGGACGACGGCCTGCTATCGGTCGCGGAGCTGTTTGATTTGCGGCTGAATGCCGATCTGGTCACGCTGTCTGCTTGCGAGACCGCGCTGGGTGAAGTCACTGGCGGTGACGATGTGATCGGCTTTACCC
>NZ_CFHTQA010000030.1:0-42605 GCF_984394615.1 Spongiibacter sp.
ACTATGATTGCGGATGAGCGCACGAAATAGCAGGTGAGTTCACCGGACGGTTACGATGCGACTGCTGAACAATATAGAAGTCGGCACCATTAGCGGCTCTGTCGCAGAAAGTGTCCTCAATGACCCGAACTGTTCACCCATTGACGGCAATGGCAGTGTGTATCTTTACGACGGCGACCTGAACGCTGCAGAGCAAACGCCCGACGATTATTATGATCCGGAAGGCAATGGCACTGGGGATGAGTCAACCAACCGGCCGATTGCCAGCGCTGAAGTGCTGCAGAATGACAGCGGCGAATACCGATTCACCATTGGCTTTGTGGCCGAGACCGAGGAAGGGTACAGCGTTGCCTATACCTGCGAACCCGGCAACGACGCTCCTGAGAGTGACGACGATATCGCATTCACTGAAGTGATTGCGGTCGGCGTGATAGCCGGCGAAACCAGCGAGGTCTCGTTTACCGAAGCACCTGCGGCGCCGATCGAGGAGGAACTGCAGGAGACGGTTGAGCAATTGCCCGAGTCTGAGCAAAATCCTGCATAAGCAGATAGTTACCGAGGCAGTGGCGATGGCCGCTGCCTCGGCACTCCCATCGAAGTTAGCCAGACTTTTTCACGTATTTGCTGATAATCACAATACGCGTGCCGTTGACACGACCTTCAATATGCTCGGGGTTATCACTCAGGGAGATATTACGCACGGCAGTTCCACGCTTGGCTGTAAAACTGGTGCCCTTCACGTTCAGGTCTTTGATTAGCGTCACCGTGTCGCCAGCCTGTAAAGCTGCACCGTTTGCGTCCAGCGTAGGCTCCACATCGCCGTCGGCACTGCCCGCATCAGCCCAGGCTTTAAGCTCTTCATCGAGGAACACAATATCCAGCGTATCCTGAGCCCAAGGTTCACCGGCCAGCCGCTTGAGCATGCGGTACGACAGCACTTGTACCGCCGGTTCGGGACTCCAGACACTCTGGCTCAAGCAGTGCCAGCGCGCCGTCTCCAGTGCTTGCGCCTCAGTCACCTGCCCGTAGCAGGTCTCACACAGCGCGACGTCAGCCGCCGCTGCACCGCCATCTACCTCGTATGCCTTTAATGGCTCACTGGCGCCACACAGTTCACACTGGCCCTGACTGCGCGCTTGGAGTTGCTGATCGATTGCCATACTGCCCTCCTGGCAAAACCGACATTATAAACGACCAGGGCACCGCCGCGGGGCATTCTCGCAAATCAAACGGTGGCAGGATTCGAGGCCGGCTCGGTTTCTGCTTCAGTCTCGGCCTTGCCTCCGACTTGCTTCAACTGGGGCGCATCATGTTTTTTCACCTGACTGGCGCCGACAAACTGGCCACCTGACTCAATCACCAGCTCCCGCACCTTAACTTCTCCACTCACCTGCCCCGACGCGACAATCTCCAGGCGGTCCGCATCGACTTTACCGTCCAGCACGCCGCTGACCAGTACACGCTTGGCCTGAACATCGCCTTTAAAGCGACCGCTGCGACCGATGGCGACATCCCCCTGCGAGACCAGCGATCCATCCATCTTGCCGTCCAGATGAAAGTTGTCTTTCAGCTTGATGTCGCCGACAAGTTCGGTACCAGCTGCGACCACCGTCGTTCGGGCAGCGCCGTCTGCTTTCTTAGTGTTTTTGCCAGTGAATCCCATTTAATCCGTTCCTCGCGCGTAAACAACACATCGTAATTTTCGAGAGACCACTCCATAAACGGCCCCGGAGACAGACGCCGATACAAGTGCCGAACTTCGTAGTGCAAATGTGGCCCGCTGGACAGGCCGGTGTTACCGCTATAGGCAATCACATCACCTTGACGAACGTAATCGCCAGCATTGACCAGCGTTTTACTTAAATGACCATACAAGGTGGAAAAGCCAAAATTGTGGCTGAGCTTCACCATCCGCCCCAAACCACTGTCGTGCATACCGGACCATTCCACCACCCCATCGGCCGTGGCATAAACCGGAGTCCCGATGTCGGCACGCAGATCAGCGCCACCGTGCAGAATATTTTTCCCCAACACGGGGTGCTTGCGCATACCAAAGTGGCTGGTCACCGACGCGTCCTCCAGCGGATAGCCACTTGGAATCGCCGTCAGCATGTAGCGCTTTTCCTGTATGGTTTGCGTTGCCGTATCCAGCCGCTCATACAGCGCCTCTTCCGGCGCAGGCTTCAGGCCAATCATCACTTCAATGCTGTCCAGCTCTTCACCCATCACCGCCAGCGCGGTCACTTTTTCCTCAACCGAGGACTGCAGGCGCTCCTGCTCTGCCAGCAGCGCAATATTTTCACTTTTGATCGCATCCTGCAGGCTGCGGAGATCCACCAATTCGCCATTCAGCGAATCCAGTTTGCCGCTCAACAGGTAGATAGAAAGGAAGCCACCGAGAAACAGCAAGGCCAGCAGACCGGCAATACCGGCGAGAAAACGCCGTGCGAGCTGTGTCAGGGTGTAGTGCCGCGATCCCTCGAAGCTTGTAATCGTAATGCGGTAGTGATCGCGCATAAACCAACCGTGCTGCCGTGCCTGTTATGATTGCCGACTATGCAGAAAATGTACCGTTGTCGTCAGGGCGCAACCGCCCGCACAACGGAAGTACATACCGGCAATGTCGAATTAATTATCGCGATACTATACAAGGCAAGGCGGTCGATACAATCTTTACGGCCTCAAGGGCTCACAGGCCACCCCGGAACAATGCCCTTCATTGAGACATCGTCGCAGTCAGCGCACAGCAAAAGAGCAGTCCCCAGCAGGAGAATCACCACAATGCGATTGCCCCCTATGGTCAGCAATCCCGCTTACAGCTATCCCTTTGAGCGGCGACACCGCTTCCCCATGGAGAAATTCGGGCTCCTTAACCAATATTTGAGCGAGCGTTCTTTGCTGACAGAGACAAATCTGTTCCGCCCCGGCCGGGCCAGAGCCGATGTCCTCGCCCAGGCGCATTGCCCTGACTACATCACCGCCATCAGCGAAAACCGTCTCGACCCCAAAGCCGCCCGACGCTTGGGGCTACCGTGGAGTGAGGGGCTGATAAAACGAAGCTGGATATCCCCCAATGGCACCCTGCTGACGGCTCAGCTGGCTCTGCGTCACGGTATTGCCTGCCACCTCGCCGGCGGAACGCATCACGCACACTATGACTTTGGCTCGGGCTTCTGCGTTTTTAATGATCTGGCCGTCGCGGCCAGCACCTTGCTGTCTTCAGGGCAGGTATCACGCGTACTGGTGTTCGACTGCGATGTCCACCAGGGCGATGGTACGGCGACCATTCTTCGCGATACGCCCGGTGCTTACACCTGTTCACTGCACTGCGAGAAAAATTTTCCCGTTCGAAAAGCCGAGAGTGATCTCGACATCAATATCCCCAAGGGCGTCGAGGATGTCCGCTATCTGGAAATACTCGCCGAAGGGCTCGCTCAAGCGATCGCAGCCGCCAAGCCTGAGATTGTGCTCTACGATGCCGGCGTGGACATCTATGCCGGAGATCCTCTCGGATTGTTGAATGTCAGCGAAGGCGGCATTCGCCAACGCGACCGGTATGTATTAACGCAGTGCGCGGAGGCGGGCATCCCCGTTGCAACCGTCATTGGCGGCGGCTATGACGATAACCGCCTGGCGCTGGCGGCACGCCACGCCATTGTTGTCGAAGAAGCCCAGCGCTGCTACGCGCAACTGGGCTAAACGGGGCATAAATAAAAAAGGCGGCCCAAAGGCCGCCTTTTATCGTGAGGGACGTGTCAATCAGCCGGGAAGCAGCAGACCGAGTACAGACTCAATAACGCCAGTCAATGTACCCAGCAGATCACCACCGCCACCAGACGCCACCTGATTTTCGAACTCGCTCACCAGGTCACACAGCGATGACAGGGGGGTATCGGCCAGAGGACAGCTACCAGCACCGCCTTGCAGCAGGTCAGCGATGGGGTCCAGGATCAAATCCAGCGGAGTGCCCGTCAGACCGCCTTCACCACCGCCGCCACCGAGGCCGCCGGTCAGCGCTTCAGCAACGCCTTGCAGCGGGGCCAGCAGGATGTCCAGAGGTGTGCCAGTCGGGCCTGCACCACTGCCGCCACCTGAACTCAGGCCACCAGTAATAGCCTCACCAATCGGCGTCAGCAACATGTTCAAACCACCGATCAATTGCTCGGTCGCCGAGCCAAAGAGTGCGTCAAAGGCAGGATCGAGTACCGCACCCAAACCACTGCCCAGCTGCTCGGTGATCGCCGCAATACCCGCTTCGATCTGACTGCTGAATACGCCGCCCTGACCAGCTTGCTCTTCAATAAAGCCAACTGGCACCACATTGATCAACAGATTGCTCAGCAGGTTATCCAGCGTACCGGCAATCGCACCTGCGGTTGCCGCGCCGTCACCGGCATCCAGTGCCGCGACTGTCGTGTTCAAATCATTGAATGTGGTTTGCAGTGTCACCAGCAGGCCACCCAGCACCGGGGCATCAGCCACTTCAGCAGGCAAGTTGCTCAAGCCGTCGTTAAACGCCGCTGAGAGTTGATCTGTGAGGGCTTGGAGCGCAGTCAGGTCCAGTGTTTGACCGCCTTCGCCACCGAATCCACCGCCGAAACCACTACCGGCTGCAAACAGCGGAGCAAGGGCATCACCCAGCGGAGCCAGCGGCGTACCAGCCAACGGGTTGCTGCCATCGGAAGCACCACCGCCAGTACCCGTGCAATCGCCCTGGCCTGCCAGAGAGGTCAGCAGCACAGGCAAGTCAGCCAGCAGCTCATTAACGGCCGCCTGAATATTCTCAGCAGCGGCAGCAAATGCCACTTGAGGATCATTCATGGACGTCGGATCCACCGCACCCAAAATACTGTCCAGCACGTCGATAGTGTCCTGCACCACCACCTGATCAACACAGCTCACGGCACCTTCAAGAGGCGTGCCCGCAGCGGCTTCACTCAGCGGTGTCAGTACTTGTGTAGACAGCGGCTCTTGCACCGCATCGAGAGGCCCTGCAACGCCCTGATAAGCAGCAGTTTCACCGCCGCCACTGCTGCTACCGCCACCACCGCCGCCACCGCCACCGCAGGCGGTCAACAGAAGTCCCGCGCCCAGCCCGAGTAGGGCTGAACGACCAAAATTGTAGTTATTCAGTCTGAACATGGTGTCACTCCGTTTGCATATTAGGGGTACGTTGGCGGTGAAGGTGAACAACCCAGACCGTCTACGACCATGCCTGCGCGCCTGCAGCGCTTATTTCCCTTCTGAGTCGGCATGTGCTGAACATTGAACCAGCAGTGGGAATTAGGCGAACTAAGGGAAAACCGAAATGACTAAGGCGCGACCATGACATTTTCGTGACATACATCACATCCCACAGATTCTCCTCGCCGTCTTGCGTCACAACGCGCCGTCAGTAGGCAATTAACGTCGCACCACAATCAATTGACCCTTTCGGGAGACTCGTTACACTGCGGTTCCATTGAGTGTGAGGATGAATTTTGACAGTACAGGATTGGGACTATCCGTCGCCGTTTGTCTACCCGGTGGCCATTCAGCAAGAACACATCGACGGCCTCGGCCACGTTAACAATGCGGTCTACGTTAATTGGTGTCAGGACGCGGGCTGGGCGCACTCACTGGCGCTGGGCTTGAACCTGGACGATTACCGCGAACTGGACGCCGCCATGGTGATCCGCCGCGCCGACTACGATTATATTGGCGCAGCCTTTCTCGGCCAGCGCTGTGAAATGGCGACCTGGCTGACCGGCAGCGACCAGCGCCTGACCATGGAGCGCCGCTTCCAGTTGCGCAGGGTCGACGACGGTCAGATTCTGCTGCGTGCCCGCTGGCAACTGGTATGCATACGCCTGAGCAGCGGCAAAGCGCGGCGTATGCCCGAGGTATTTAATGCCCAATACGGTGCGGCGGTTATCGATCCCTGAAGGCCGACATGCCCGGATCAGCAAGAATGTGTAGAATGCAGGCATCAGCCAATAACAGAGAGCCCTGCAGTGAGCCAGAACTACGCTGAACACCCCTCGATGTTTCGCAACAAACCCTTCGGATTCATTCTCAGTCTGCTACTGATTCCCGTGGTGATTGGCGTGATTATTCTGGTGGTCTGGTACCTCAAGTGCCGCAGCACCAAACTGGAAATCAATGGGGACGAAATCATTCTCGAACAAGGGCTGCTCAGTAAGGACCGCACGGAACTCAACACCAGCAGCATCCGCACCGTCAAAATCAGCCAAAGCCTGATGAACCGCCTGTTCGGCGTTGGCACACTCAGTATTTTCACTGCGGGCGACACCCCGGAAATTCAGGTCGACGGCATGCCTCGTCCCGAGGTTTTCAGGGAGCTGGTCAAGGCCCGCCAGGATCAAGCCTGAGTGCCAGCCATAGTCCGCCACTGTAACGCCGATGTTGTCGCTCGCTGATCTGGCATTCCTCGCGCTGCTCTGCGTGTGCTGCTATCACATCTGGCAATCACAGGGCGTAAAAGAACGCAGCAAGCGCGCGGTAGAAAACTACCTCAAAACGCAGCAATTACAGCTGCTGGATGACAATATCGCGCTTCGCGCACTCTGGCTGAAACGCAACTCGCAGGGGCAGTTGTCATGGTGGCGCCGCTATCACTTTGAATTCAGCGCACAGGGCGACGAGCGTTACCAGGGCAGAATCATCACCCTCGGCAACACAATAGAAACGATCCAGCTCCAGGCCCACCGAATGCCCGAAGACAGGCTTCACTGACCATGCACGGCAATACGACCTATAACGAGCAGCAAGCCGTCAACAGCCGAACGCTGCTGGAACTGCTCCCCTACCTCCGACCGCACCTGCCGCGAATCAGTCTTGCCCTGCTCTGCCTGATCGCAGCCAAACTGGCTAGCGTCGGTCTCCCCTTTGCGCTGAAAAAAATCGTCGATTATCTGGATACCAGCAGCGCCAGTGCACTCACCCTGGTGCCAATTGCCCTGCTACTGGCCTACGGCGGCCTGCGCTTTGCCAATGTGCTGTTTGGCGAACTGCGCGACACCCTGTTCGGCCGCGTCACCGAACGGGCAATGCGGGAGATCGGCCTGACCGTCTTTCGCCACCTGCATCAGCTCGATCTGGACTTTCACCTCAATCGCCGCACCGGCGGCCTGTCGCGCGATATCGAGCGCGGCACCAACGGCATCAGTTTTCTGCTGCGCTTCATGGTCTTCAATATCGTCCCCACTTTCATCGAAATCGGCATGGTGCTGGTACTGCTGGGCTGGAAGTACAGTGTTTACTACGCCTTGATCGTGTTTCTGGCGGTACTGGGATATGTGCTGTTTTCCGTGTTCGCCACCGAGTGGCGCACCGGCTTCATCCGCCGCGCCAACGCTGCTGAATCGCGCAGCAGCAGTCGTGCGGTCGACAGCCTGCTGAATTTCGAAACGGTAAAATACTTCGGCAACGAAGAGTACGAGGCCCGCTGCTACGACCAGGAGCTGGCGCAGTGGGAGCAGGCCCGACGCCAGAATCGCCTCAGTTTATTTGCCCTGAACGGCGGGCAGGCACTGATCATCGCCCTATCCATGACCGCCGCCATGCTGCTGGCCGCCCACCATACGCTGAGCGGTGCAATGAGCCTGGGTGACTTTGTCCTGATTAACGCCTTTATGATGCAGATTTTCATGCCACTCAATTTTCTCGGTTTTGTCTACCGTGAAATGAAAGGCTCCATGGCTAACATCGAAGCCATGTTTGGCCTGCTGCGCCAACGCGCCACCGTCAGCGATCACGCCGAAGCACCGGACTTGAAAATCCATCGGGGTGAGTTGGTTTTCGAACAGGTCAGCTTCGCCTACCACGTCGACCGGCAAATTCTCAGTGAGATCAGCTTTACACTGCCGCCCCGCCAGAAACTTGCCATCGTCGGCGGCAGCGGTGCGGGAAAATCCACGCTGCTTAAACTGTTGTTCCGGTTTTACGATGTTGGCAGCGGCCAAATCACCATCGACGGACAGAACATTGCCGAGGTCAGTCAGGCCTCCCTGCGCCATTGCCTGGGTATCGTCCCGCAAGACACAGTGCTGTTTAATCAGAGCATTCGCGACAACATCCGCTACGGACGCGTTGACGCCAGTGACGCCGAGGTCGACGAGGCGATCCGTCTTGCCCACCTCGACCATTTCGTGGCGCGCTTACCCGAAGGCGCCGACACCCTGGTCGGTGAACGCGGCCTGAAACTCTCCGGCGGCGAGAAACAGCGCGTCGCGATCGCCCGGGCACTGTTGAAAGGCGCTCCGATACTGGTATTTGATGAGGCCACCTCATCGCTGGACAGCGCCTCGGAACAGGCCATTCTGGCGGCAATGCGCGATATCGCAAAACAGCACAGCATGCTGGTCATCGCTCACCGGCTGTCGACGGTGGTCGATGCCGACCAGATACTGGTGCTGGATGAGGGAAAAATTGTAGAGCGCGGCAGCCATCAGCAATTACTCGCCCAGCAAGGTCGCTATGCCACCCTGTGGGCCCTGCAACAACGACAGCGAAACGACAACGCATAACAAAAAATCGTCAAGAGGACGCAGTATGCAACAGCTTTCCGGCCAGGACGCCATGTTCATTCACACTGAGGCAGCGGGCATTCCGCAGCACATCAGCAGCCTGAGCATTTACGACCAGTCCACCGCCCCCGGTGGCCTGGTGCGTTTCAAACAGATTATCGATTTGATCAACGCGCGTGCGCCACTCTCACCGATCTTCAACCGGCGACTGCGCAAACTGCCCTGGGGCGTCGACCAGCCTTGGTGGGAGCCCGTGGACCAAGCCGATGTGGAACGGCATATCCACCATATGGCCCTGCCCAAGCCCGGTGACTGGCGGCAGCTTTGTATTCTGGCCGCCCGTCTGCACGCGAGACCGCTGGATATACATCGTCCGCTCTGGGAAATGTATGTCATTGAAGGCCTGGACAAGGTGCCGGGACTGCCAGAGCGTTGCTTTGCGGTAATGATCAAGGTCCATCATGCCGCGATGGACGGCATGACCGGTGCCCGATTCCTGCCCCTGCTGCACGACCTGAGTCCCGAGGTGCGCAGCCTGCCCATACCCGAGGGCAGCGACGAGGAAGTGTTCAAGCGCGGCAAACTGCTGCGCGCCGCGCTCATCAACAATCTGAGCAAGCCGGGCAAAGCCATTAAGCTGACAGGCAAGCTGCTGCCAGCCTGGCAGCGCATTCGACGCGGCAAAAAAGAGCAGGACTTTCGCAGCCTGGACGACAAACAGCGCTCACGTTTTCAGGGTAAATTATCGCCGCACCGGGTGGTCGACTCCGTCAACATGGACTTTGCAGAGGTCCGCGCCATCAAACAGCAGATTCCCGGCGCCACCATTAACGACGTCATGCTGGCTATCGTGTCAGGTGCGCTGCGCCACTACCTTCAAGGCAAAGACCAGTTGCCGGAAAAAACCTTGGTGGCAGGCTGTCCAATTGATGTACGCGGCGGCGAAGCCAGCAGCAGCGGCAATATGGTCGGCTTCATGACCTCCTCGCTGTGCAGCGACATTGCCGACCCGGTCGAGCGCTTGATTGCTATCCAGCAGGCCTCACTGGAAAGCAAGGCCTACGCCGATGCCCTCGGGCCACGGGTGGCCGTTGACGTGACCGACGTTCTTCACGGCGGGGTGCTGCAACTGGCCCTGCGCGCAGCCTCCAGCACCGGCTTGTCGGAAGCTGCGGTGGTCTTCAATACGGTCGTCACCAATGTACCCGGCCCAACGGAGCAACTGTATTTCTGTGGCGCCCAGCGGGTCGATGGCATGAACTTCGGTCCCCTGCTACCCAATGTGGGGCTATTCCATATTGTGTACAGCAGCGTGCAGAACAAGCGCGGCACCATCGCCATTTCCTTCACTGCCTGTCGTGATATGCTGCCCGATCCCGATGTTTACGCGGACTGCCTGCGCCAGTCATACCAGGAATTGCGTGACGCGGTACTGAGCCAATAACGCCAAGAATACCAGCCACGACCTGCGCCTGATCATTGAATCCCATATTCCCATCGTGGTGATAGAAACTTGGGAAGAGCAGCGTGCGCTCACACTGCTCTGCAAGCTTGGCGTGCAATTGGCGCTGCCGGTGCAGGCCTGGTCGGTCACCGAAGGTCTGCGACGGATTGATTTGTCTCATGGTGCAAGCCTGAACCACACCGCCGAACCCGAAGCGGCCCTCAAGCATATTCTCCACAGTGAGCAGGCGGGCTTGTTTGCTCTCTGTGATATTCACCCCTTCCTCGATGAACCCCGCTGCGTGCGGCTCATCAAGGAAATCGCCATGCGCGCAGAGGACAGCGGCCAGCGACTGGTTCTTATCAGCCACGCCCTCAGCATTCCCCCAGAGTTCAAACGTTTCTGCGCTCGCTTCTCACTGTCCATGCCCGAAGACCACAAACTTCTGGCAGCCGTGCACAGAGAGGCTCAGCAGTTCACCAAGGACAAGGGACGCAAAGTCCGCACTGACCGAGACGCGCTCAACAAACTGGTGGCGAATCTTCGCGGCCTGCCGCTGCAGGATGTACGCAAGCTGGCACGAGGTGCGATTTATCAGGATGGCGCCATCACCCACAGTGACATCCCCGCCATCAATAAAGCCAAGTTTGAGCTGCTGGATATGGACGGCCTGCTCAGCTTCGAATACGACACGGAATCCTTTGCCCGTGTTGGCGGCCTGCGCGCGATGAAAAGCTGGCTGGAACAGCGCCGGGATGCTTTTCTCGGCAAGCAGAGCGACTGTCCCAAGGGCATGATGCTGGTGGGCGTGCAAGGCGGCGGCAAAAGCCTGGCCGCCAAAGCAGTTGCCGGGCTATGGGGACTGCCCCTGCTGCGTCTGGATATGGGCGCGCTGTTCAATAAATTCTTCGGGGAGTCTGAACGCAATGTTCGTGAAGCGCTAAAGCTCGCCGATACTATGGCGCCCTGTGTGCTCTGGATCGATGAAATAGAAAAAGGCATCAGTGGCGACAGCCACGACGGCGGCACCGCCCGGCGCGTGCTGGGCAGCCTGCTGACCTGGATGGCAGAACAGCAGAGCGGCGTCTTCGTCGTTGCCACCGCCAACGATATCTCGCGCCTACCACCGGAACTGATTCGCAAAGGCCGTCTCGACGAGATCTTCTTTGTCGACCTGCCCGATGCCGAGGTACGCAGGGAGATTTTCCGTATTCACCTGGAAAAACGCGACCAGGACAGCCAGGCCTTTGAACTGGATGCACTGAGTGAGGCAAGCGACGGGTTTACCGGCGCCGAAATCGAACAGGCGGTGGTCTCTGCCGGCTACAGTGCCCGCGCCCGCGACGAGGCACTGCAAACCGCGCATATTGTTGGAGAACTCGGCAATACCGTGCCGCTGTCCGTGACCATGAGCGAGCATCTGCAAGCCCTGCGGCAGTGGTGCCAAGAGCGAGCCGTTCCGGCAAATTAGGCGGCTATAACCCCGGTTCTTTGGCCGCCACCTCGCGCACCACAGGCATCAGCTCGTAGGCGTCAAACACCGCTTTAATCTGCTCGTCATTGCCGCTGCGCTTGCTTTTGTTGCGGCGCTTCAGCGACACCTCCTGGCTGCCGGCGATGACCGGGAAGCGCTGCATCCACACGCCGCGCCCCTCCAGCATGGTGCACACCGTGCCTTTTTTCAGACTCATGGCCTTCAGCCAGACATCGTCGGCATTGGGCGCCAGGCGCTGAAACGCGTCAACATTGGCAATGTCGTCGTCAAAACAACCGGGGAAATACAATACGCCGCCGACGCCGGTAGGAAAAATCATCAGTGAGCTGTCGCGATCATCGTTGCGACGCCACCACTGTTTGTATGGCAGTAGCTCGCCTTTTTCGTCCAGACGAATACGGTGACCACGGGTGCAGTGAATCTGGTCCGGCGCATTGAGGTGGGCGCGGTAGAGTTGGTCAACCATATCCTGCGGATAAAGAATATCGTCATCCACCGTCAGCAGCAGCGCCTCGGGGTACTTCTGCAAGGCATAGAAAAACTTGGTGTACGGGCCGAGATCCTTCTCCACAAATTCGATGTCCAAGCCGCGCTCACACTGGCGACGCAAAATCGCCGGGATATCTCCCTCGCCAAATTCCTCAGCCGACAGCCACAGCACAATACGATCGGGCGCGTGAGACTGCTGCAACAGACTTTCTATCGTCAGGTAAACATCGTGGATACGCTTGCTGAAGCTGGTCAGCGACACCACCAGTTCACGCGGGGCATTGCGCTGCACACCCGACTCCCGGCGGTGCAGGGCATCGGCCTCGAAACGCTGGGTAAGCGCTTCGACCCGACGATCGATGGCCTCGGCCAGCGCCCGTCGCTGCCGTTTTTCCTGACGAAGTTTTTTAAACATGTGCCGAAATTATCCTTAATGGTACAGGCGTAGCCGATTGATGCCCGGTCGCGTTATGCTGCGCACTGTAACAGACCGCGAGACACCATGCCTTTACTCCCCTTACGCGACCTCCGCTGCCCACTGGACGGCGATGCCATGCAACGGCAATCCAGCCACTGGCAGTGCCCAAAGGGTCACAGCTTTGATATTGCCCGTCAGGGCTACGTTAATTTGCTGCCGGTGCAGCACAAAAAATCCCGCGATCCCGGCGACAGCAAAGCGATGGTGACCGCCCGCAAAGCCTTTCTCGACAGCGGTTTCTACGCCCCTATCGCCACCGCAATCAGCCAGCTATGCACTGACCATCTCGACACGGCTGCTCCGCTGGCAATACTGGATGCAGGCTGCGGCGAGGGCTATTACCTGCAGGCACTCTGCGCGGCACTGGATACACCGGAGCGGGAGATTATCGCCACTGGGCTGGATATTTCCAAGTGGGCGCTGCGCGCCTGCCTGCAACGCAACCGCCAACTGAACGGTATTGTCGCCAGCAATCGTCAAGTGCCGCTACCGGACCACAGTCAGCAACTGCTGCTCTGCGCCTTTGGTTTCCCGGTCTATCGTGAATTCGCTCGCCTATTGGCGCCAGGCGGGCTGTATCTGCAAGTGGATGCCGGCCCCGATCATCTGCTGGAAATGCGCGAGCACCTCTACCCGGAGTTGCGCCGCAGTGAGGCGCCATCTATTCAGGAAGGTATTGATACGATTGGCCCCGTACTCAATGAACAGCGCCTGCAATTTACTATCGACGAACTGACGCGCCAGCCTCTTGAACAGCTGTTAATGATGACGCCACACTACCACCGCGCCAGCCCGACCGCACAGCAGCGTCTGCTGAACAGTGCCCCACTGCCGGTGACAGCCGATCTTGTATTGCGACTATTGCGAGTCGACGGGCCATAAAAGCCTGCCCGCTGAGGAAACATTTTCTCCGCAGCCGGTCTATGCAATGTCATGGGCCACGGCTTGAAAACGCCGGTACGCTCCCCCACTACATAGGGAGACGCGCCTAAAAAATGAAACAGGGAATTCCCGATGAGTGAGATTGAGCAGCTCAGCCAGTTACGCGACTGGTTGAACACCCAGATTATTGGTCAACATACCCTTACCGAACGTCTGCTGCTGGCCCTGCTGGCCGATGGTCACCTGCTGGTAGAAGGCGCTCCCGGACTGGCAAAGACCCGAGCCATCAAAACACTGTCCGACGCCATCGAAGGCAGTTTCCAGCGAATCCAGTTCACGCCCGACCTGCTTCCCGGCGATGTCACCGGCAGCGACATTTACCGGCCCGAAACCGGCGTTTTCGAATTTCAGCGCGGCCCGGTGTTTCACAACCTGCTGCTGGCGGATGAAATCAACCGCGCCCCCGCAAAAGTCCAGTCGGCCCTGCTGGAAGCCATGGCCGAACGCCAGGTCAGCGTCGGCAGCCACAGCTACCCGCTGCCCCAACTGTTCCTGGTTATGGCGACCCAAAACCCGCTGGAACAGGAAGGTACGTATCCGCTGCCGGAGGCGCAGCTCGACCGCTTCTTACTGCACGTTAATGTCGACTATCCTGATGCCGACGCCGAGCTGGCAATCCTGCGCAGCGTTCGCGCCGAAGCCACAGGCGCTTCCAACCCGCCCCCCATCATCAGTCAGGACACGCTGTTTGCGGCTCGTCAGCAAGTCCTCGCCATGCATATGGCCGAGCCTGTGGAGCAGTATCTGGTACAACTGGTCGTCGCAACGCGTAACCCCGGCCAGTGGGACAGTGAACTGAATGAGTGGCTGGACGTCGGCGCCAGCCCCCGAGCCACCATTGCGCTGGACCGCTGCGCCCGCGCCCACGCCTGGCTGCAGGGCCGCGACTTTGTCAGCCCTGACGATGTGCAAGCGGTAGTTCACGATGTCCTCCGTCACCGGCTGATCATGAGCTTTGCCGCTGAGGCCGAGGGCGTCTCCCGCGACCAGCTTATTGATCGCCTGCTGCGCTGCGTGCCGGTAAGCTAATGAGTCGAGCGTCTCGACAACGCAGCAATGATGACTGGCGCGCTCGCGGCGCCAGCATCGAGACTCGCCAGTTGATTGGCCTGCGTCTGGCAGCACGGCAGCTGCGCCTCGCCCAACAACATCGCCACTACGCTCGCCAGAGCGGCAGTCATATCGCACCGTTCAAGGGGCGTGGCCTGAGCTTTCAGCAATTGCGCGCCTATCAGGGCGGCGATGAAATCCGACACATCGACTGGCGCGTTACTGCGCGAACCACGCAGCCTCACACCCGCCTGTTTGAAGAAGAACGTGAACGGCCCGTGGTGCTGTGTGTCGATCAGCGACAATCAATGGCCTTTGGCAGCCGACAGTGTTTTAAATCGGTACTGGCCTGTCACACCGCCGCGCTGCTGGCCTGGAATGCGCTGGAGCACAACGACCGCGTCGGCGGCTTTGTCTTCAGTGATCGGCAACATGCCGAGAGCCGCCCGCGACGCAGTCAGCGCGCGGTGCTGCATTTTTTGCAGCAGCTGACGGATTTCAACCAACAGGCGCTCGCGCCTGCAGGCGACGAACCACCGCAAGCGCTTTCAGCAGTATTTGAAGAATTGCGCCGCATTACCCGTCCTGGTTCCGCCGTGTTTATCCTCAGCGATTTTCACGATATGGACGAGGCCGCCGAACGCCAACTCGCGCTGCTGGCCCGGCACAATGATGTCCTCGCGGTGGAAATCAGCGACCCCATGGAAGCGAAGCTGCCACTGCGTGGACATCTAGCCCTGAGCGACGGGCGTCAGCGACTTGCCGTCGATATCGATGGCAAGCTTCAGCAGCGCTACCAGCAGGGTTACCAACGACGCCAGGAAGCACTGCACAGCACTCTGCGCAAACTGGGTATCGTCAGACTCAGCCTGCAAACCAGCGACGATGTGCAGGCCATACTGGGACGGGAGCTGCGATTGCAATGAATCCGCAAGGCAGCGATCCACTCGCGCAACTCGCCGACATCCACCTACCGCCGCCGGTGCCGAGCTTTCCCTGGGGCTGGGGCGCATTTGTCCTGTTGACGATCGCCCTGCTGCTTCTGGCGCTGGCGGGGGTTCTGATCTGGCGGCATCGCAGCCAGAATGCCTACCGGCGCGCCGCCCTGGCAGAATTGGAACAGATCCGCACTCTGGACGATGACCATGCCTTTGCCACCGCATTGGGGCAATTGCTGCGCCGGGTCGCCCACCACGCCTATGGCAACAGCGGCCTCTCTTCACGTGGCGATGTCTGGCAGGACAATCTGAATCAACATTGCAAACGGCCGGTATTCAGCGAAGGTCGCATCCGGGCGATGGAAGCCGCGATATATCAACCCGCTGGCCGAATCGACGACCGTGAGGCGCTGATCGCCGAGGCCCGCCAGTGGCTGCGCAAGCACCGGAGGGCGACATGATTCATCTCGACTGGCCCTGGTTATTGCTGCTTCTCCCCCTGCCACTGTTAGTCCGGCTGCTGTCCAAGCGACAGACCCGCAGCGCCGGTGCCGCCTTGCGCGTTCCCTTTCTGCAGCAACTGCTTAAGCTGCAGAGCGAACAGACGGCAACGCTGATTACCGGCTCTCGCGCCGCGCTCTGGCTGATGACAGTCGCTTGGCTGGCATTGCTGTTGGCCGCCGCTCGCCCCCAGTGGGTCGGGGAGCCGCAGGCCCTGCCCAGCAGCGGTCGCGACCTGATGCTCGCCGTCGACATTTCCGGCTCAATGGCGCAGCAGGATATGAAAATTCAGGGCAATGCCCTGCCGCGCCTGACGGTGGTCAAAGCCGTGGTCAATGAATTTGTCCAACAGCGCCAGGGCGACAAGCTCGGCCTGATTCTGTTTGGCAGTCGCGCCTATATTCAGTCGCCACTGTCTTTCGATCTGCAAACCCTCGGTGTGCTGATGGACGAAGCTCAGGTGGGCTTTGCCGGCAAGCAAACCGCGATTGGCGATGCCATAGGCTTTGCCATCAAGCGCTTACGACAACGCCCGGAAAACAGCCGAGTGGTGATCCTGCTCACCGATGGCGCCGACACCGCCAGCACCCTGCCGCCGCTGGAAGCGGCATCGGTCGCCACCCGCGAAGGTATTCGCATTTACACCATCGGCGTCGGGGCCACCGAGATGGAGGTGCCCGGACTATTCGGCAGTCGTCTGGGCGCCCGTACCGTCAATCCCTCGGCAGACCTGGACGAAAAAACCCTTCGGGAAATCGCTCACCGCACGGGTGGCGAATACTACCGAGCACGGGATACAGAAGAATTACAGGCCGCCTACGCCGCCATTGCCGCACTGGAACCGGTGGAGCAGGAAGCAGAAAGCATTCGCCCTCGGCGCTCGCTGCTGCACTGGCCACTACTGGCTGCCGCCCTTTTTGCGACGCTGAGCCTGTTGCTGAGAAAACCGGGAGGGAGCACCTGATGTCCGAGCTGCCGTTACTCTCACAGCTTTCTCAACTGCACTGGCTGCGCCCGGAGCTGGTCTGGATCGCTCTGCCAATGCTGCTGGCGCTGCTGTGGCTGGCCCGTCGCCAGCGCCCACAGCGCGGCTGGCAGCAACATATCGACGCCGAACTGCTACCCTACCTGCTGGACGACAGTGAACAGCGTCCCCGGCGACTCTGGCCAGCCGCACTGGCCGCCTTGATCTGCTGGCTGGCGCTGATGGGACCCAGCTGGGAAAAAGTGCCCAGCCCGGTACTGGAAGACCGGTCCGGACTGGTCATCGTACTGGACCTGTCACCCTCCATGCTTGCTCAGGATGTTCAGCCTTCGCGACTGGAGCGTGCCAAGTACACGATTCGCGACCTGCTGCGGCTGCGCGCCGACGGCCAGACCGCGCTGGTCGCCAGCGCGGGTGATGCCTTCGTGGTGGCGCCGCTGACGGACGATGGCAACACCCTCAGCACCCTGCTGCCAGCCCTCCACCCCGGCATGATGCCGCTGCCTGGCAGCAATCCTTTGGCAGGGCTGACGCTGGCGGCAGAATTGCTGGCACGCGGAGGCAGTGCCAACGGTCATATTCTGCTAATCGGCGACGGTTTCTCGGCCAGCCAGCTGACGGGGCTAAAAGACTTTGCCCGCAATAGCCAATACCCAGTCTCCATTCTGGCGGTGGGCAGCGAGCGCGGCGCGCCGATCCCCCTGCCGGAAGGCGGCTTTGTCAAAGACAATCAGGGCAAGACGGTGCTGGCCAGCGTGCCCACAGGCCTGATGAAATCGCTGAGCCGCGACAGTGGAGGGCAGTATGCCCAACTCGACAGTCAACTGAGCGAGCAGACCCTCAGCACCGTGGCCAGCGGCAGCCGCAATTTTGAAGAGGGCCAGCGGCAGCAAACCATGGAACAGTGGCGCGATGGTGGCGTCTGGCTGGTGCTGCTGCTTCTGCCACTGGCGCTGCTGTCTTTCCGTCGCAATGTGCTGCCGCTGATACTGCTGGCAGTCGTCGGTCTGCCGGAAAGCAGTCATGCACTGGACTGGCAAAGTACCCTGAAAACACCAGATCAACGCGGTGCGGCGTTGTTCGACAGCGATCCCGGTTCTGCCGCCACGCAGTTTGTAGACCCCATGTGGCGCGGCAGCGCCCTATACCGTGCCGGTGACTATGCCGCCGCTGCCCAAGCCTTTGCACAACGCGACTCCGCCGATGCTCATTACAACCGGGGCAATGCGCTGGCCAGAGCCGGCAAACTGGACGAGGCCATCGACGCCTACCAACAGGCGCTGGACTGGAACCCCAATATGGCAGATGCCAAGTCCAACAAAGCCCTGCTGGAACAACTGAAGCAGCAGCAGGAACAGCAGGGCGATCAGCAGAATTCCGGCGGCAGCGACGCGCAGGACTCTCAAGACTCAGAGAGCAAGCAAAACAGCGACTCACAGGAAGGCGCCGACGACCAGCAGGGCTCGCCCGGCGATCAGCAACAGGACGGCGACAAGTCGCCCGACGACAGTGACGCCAGCCAGTCTCAGAACGATAGCAATGCCGACGAGCGCGACAGCACTGAGCCGTCGGACGACGCGCAAAGTGAGGCACAGCAGCAGGCCCAGCGCGATGCTGCTGCGGAGCATGCCCGCCAGCAAGAAGCCAGTGATACGGAATCGTCGGTAGCGGAAAAGACAAGCGAGCCCAGTGACGAACAGCTCGACAGCAATGCCGCCGCTGGCAGCAGTCAGGAGCCTCTCTCGGAAGAAGAACAGGCTCAGGAGCAGTGGCTGCGCAATATTCCTGACAGCGCCGACCAACTGCTACGCAACAAATTCCAATACCAGTATATGCAGCGCCGTCAGCGCGGCGAACAGCCGGAAGCCGAGAATTATGCGCCTTACTAATAACGCCTTCCCGACCACCCAGCGGCACTGGCTTACCGCGAGTCTTCTGCTTCTGCTCACGCTATTGAGTACGGCTCTGCATGCCGATACCAATGTGCGCGCCAGCGTCGACCGCAATCGTCTGTCGATGGACGAGACGCTGACGCTGAGTCTGACCGCCGACAGCATGCTATTCAGCGAAGAGCCGGAAGTGGCCGCACTGGAAAACGACTTTCATATTCTCAACCGCCAGCAGAGCAGCCGCACCAATATCATCAACGGCAGCATCAGCAGCAGCCGTCAGTGGGACCTGACGCTGGCGCCCAAACGCGAAGGCGAGATCACCATCCCCGCCATCCGCATGGGCGACAAAAGCACCCGCCCGCTGACGATCACCGTCACCCGCGCGCCGCAGGGCACCGCCAATCGCAGCAGCGACCAACAAGTCTGGCTGGAAGCCGATATCACCCCGCGCCGAGCGTATGTTCAGCAACAACTGGAGTACACCGTCCGACTGTTCAGCTCGGTGAATTTCCTCGATGCCTCGCTGGAACAGCCGGAAATTGATCATGCACTGGTGGAGTCACTCGGCGAAAATCGCTATCGGCAGCGCGTGGACGGCCGCGTATATCAGGTCATCGAACGCCGTTATGCCGTTTTTCCCCAGCGCAGCGGCAGCCTCTCTATTCCCGCCCTCACCTTGCAGGCGAGAGTAGAAAGCTACCGGCCCTCGCTGCTTGACCCTGGCCGCCTCGTCATCAAGCGCAGCCCGCCGATGGAAATTCAGGTACAGGCGCCACCGGCCAGCTTCGATGGTGCACTGTGGCTGCCCGCCAAAAATATTGAGCTGTTCGAAGAATGGAGCGACGACCCGGAGCAACTGCAGGCGGGTCAGTCCATTACCCGCCGCGTCGATATCCGCGCCGAAGGGCTAATGGCTGCCCAGCTTCCCAAGCTGCCCCCGCTGAATCTGCCGGGCATCAAACTCTACCCGGACCAGCCCGGCTTGCAGAATACGAGCGATGAAAGCGGGCTGATCGGGCTGCGCAGTGAATCCACGGCGATGATTCCCACCCAGCCCGGTGACTACACACTGCCCGAGCTGCGCATTGCCTGGTGGAATACCGAGACGAATCAGCCAGAGGTCGCCGTATTGCCTGCCCGCACCCTGCGCATTGCCGCAGCGCCGGGGCAAATACAGGATGAGCCGACTCAGCCGAGCACCGTCGCCGCTCCCCCGACGGCAGATAACGCAGCGGAATTCGCGCCTCGGATACCTGCGGCAACGTCCGCGCAGCTATTCTGGCTATACGGCATTATCGGCGCCCTGCTGTTGAGCAACCTTGTCTGCCTGGGCCTGCTGATTCGCCAGCGACGCAAAAACCATCAGCCTGAGCCCCCAACGCCCGGTCAGCAAGGTTCTGGCGCCCGGGAAAAAGCCGCCTACAATGCACTGAAAAAAGTGGTGAGTCAGCGGGCCGATGTCGCCACGCTGCGGCAGGCCCTGAGCGATTGGGGCGATGCTTGGCAGCCGGGTTGCGGCCAGCTGCCACGGCTGGCGATACAGGCCAAGGCGCTGGCACCGTATATCGACCAGCTTAATCGCGCGCTATACGGGAACAAGGAAGGCGGTGATATCGACGGCAAAGGACTGCTCAGTGCCGTGGAAAACTGCCGCCGCGAATCCAAACGCCGGTCGTCCGACGCGCCCCTGCCCGGGCTGTACGAGCGACCACTCAGGTCTTAGCCGAGTCGCGGCCACTGACCACCAGTACGCCGCCCAAAATGACCAGACTGATCCCGATCACCGTCAGGCGGTCTGGCACCAAGTGCCAGACCAGCCAGTCCAACAGGCCGCCGAAAACCACACCGAAGTAGCTGGTGGGCGACAGCGCCGAAGCGGACACCAGGCGGTAGGCCCAAGTGTAAAGAACGAAGCAGAGATACATCACTACGCCCATATACAACAGCCAGCCATAGGCCTCAGGCGGCACTTCGCCACCCTGCCAGAGAAAGAAGGGAATACTCACTGCCAGGGAGATCGCAAAATAGTAGAACAGTATGCGACTGCCGGGCTCGGTCGAGGCAAGCAGGCGGGTGGAGATCATCGACACCGCCAGACCGATACCGGCAAACAGCCCCACCAAATGCCAAATAGTCAGTGCTGAAAACCCCGGCCGCAAAACCAAAATCACACCGGCAAAGCCCACGACCAAGGGCAGTAAGCTACGCTTTGGCACCCGCTCACGCAGTGTCAGAAAAATAAGCAGTGGCACCATCAGCGGCGCGCTGTTACGCAGCAGCGTCGCTTCCAGCAGCGAAATCTTACTCAGGGCAATGAAGTAACAATAGAAACACACCACACCGCCCAAGCCCCGCAGCAGGTGCATCGCCGGGCGCTGGGTATGCAGACTGCCCAAACCAGTGCGCAACAGGCCCGGCAGGGTAAGTAAAAACGAGATCGCGTACTGAGCCACCACGATGGTGGAAACATGAACGCCCATTCCCGACAGGTGTTTCCCCACCGCCGCGATCGTCGCGGTCATGAAAACCGTGACAAGCGCCAGCCCCACACCCAGCAACAGCCGTTTGCGTTCATCGGAAACTGAGGATAGAAGTCGCGCCAAAATGCCCTGCTCAACCGCAAGTAGAAGAAAATGCGCCCGGGGCGCCGAGGGCACACTATAAAGAGACGCGGGCCGGGTGACCAGTCGCCGCGGTATCAGCGCGGATAGTGGATGCGAAATTCGCTGCCGCTTTCCCCGTCGCTGCGCAAGCTGATTTGCGCACCGTATTCCTCAAGCAGGCGTTTGACTGCCGCCAGCCCCACACCCAGTCCTGAGGAATCGAAGTACTCAAACAGACCGAAGACCCGCCGCTGCCGCGAGCAGGGAATACCCCGGCCATTGTCGCGCACCAACAGCCCCGGCCCCTCGCCGGCAGGCAGTTCGGTGATCTCAATATGGGGCGGCTCCGCACTGCGAAACCGCAGGGCATTGACGATCAGTTCAGTCAGCACATATTCCATGACTTTCGACGGCAGGGGCGATTCGGGTAGCTGCCCGCAGCTTAGCGTGGCTTTCGCAAGCTCGAGTTCATCGCACAGCTTCTCCCGCACTTTCCCGACAAGCTCGGTCACATTCGACGACGCCTCGGACTCTGTCATCGGCAACTGGCAGTAGCGCAGCAAGCCGGCATTGAGCAACGACACCTTGTCGCTGGCTACGCAGATTTTATCCAGCCACTCTCGCTGGTCTGCACGCAAATTATCCGCCTCGCGTGTTTTGAGCCGGTGACCGTATACATTGATCACTCGCAGCGGCTCAATAAAGCCTTCGGTACTGGCCCGCGACATATCCTCCAGCGCCTGATTACTGGTGGTGAGCTTGGCATTCGCCTGCTCGAGCAGCGTCTTGGTCAGACGCGCCTCGGCCAGCTCGGCCGTTCGCTGATCGACCAGTGCACGCAGGTCTGCCGACAATTTCTCAACCTCCGCCTGCTTGCGATGGTTTTCGGCGACTTCCGCCTGCAGCTTCTGATTCAGCTCCCAAAGCTGGGACATACTGGGTAAGGCCAGTGCCTTGGGCAACAGCGGCCACACCACGATCGCCGTGCCCACCGACGCCACTGCGGTAATCGCCTTGATCGTTCCACTGAGCCAGTAAGCGCCGTACCAGACGTTAAGGATATTCACCATATGGGTGGCACCACAGGCAAAAATGAATAACGCAAACATCACAAAGATGTAGTTAAACTTGAGATCGTCGCGGTGGCGAACCAGATAAATCAGCGCAATTGGAATAGTCAGGTAGGAAAGGCTGATGAGCGTATCGCTGGTCACATGCAACCAGACCAGCGAGTCGTTCCACAGATAACAGTGGCCATGGGGCGGCATTTCCGGCCCCAGGATACTCCGCCAGAAGTCATTCATTTCTGTGTTATGTGCGCTGTGATCAGCCAAAAGAAAGCAGCCCCTGGCGTACTGTCATTATTGTTCGCCGCATTTTCTCGTAGTGGGTGGCCGGGCAGTTATTGGGTCAATTACCTACATCAGCTGCGCTTAACGAGAGCTTGGCCGGATGACTGCTGTCGCCCTCCGGATGGCAAGCGGTGACATCAGCATAGCACTGCTGGATGACCGGCATATCCGCATCGAGGTCTCCGCTGGGCTGACAGGGCTCACCAAAACCGACCTCTTTGCGGCCATAATCCAGAAACACCGGCACCACCGGCACCTGCGCCCCCGCAGCAATATGATAGAAACCGCCCTTCCAGCGAGGCACCGCCTTGCGCGTGCCCTCTGGCGCAATGATCAGCACCATATCGTCGGTACCCGCAAAGGTGTCCGTCATCTGCTGAACAACGTTATTCTGGCTGCCGCGATCCACCGAAATCCCGCCCAGCCAGCGCATCAGGCTGCCCAGTGGGCCGACAAATACGCTGTCCTTGACCATGAATCGCGCTTGCCGCCCCAGTGCAGCCCCCAGGCCTACCATCAGGAAAAAGTCCCAATTGCTGGTATGTGGCGCCACAACCATCACATATTTCCGCTCGGCTGGCGGCTGAGTAGAGAACGTCCAGCCTGCCAGTCGGAACCCGCCCTGAAAGAGGACGCGAATTAACCAGAGAATACGAGGGTAACTGCAAACGGTTTTGCGCTGCGCAGGCAAAGCTGAAGATGAGTGCATGATGGACATCATTATTATTGGCTTTTAACACCCCGTGCGGCCACCGGCGACCGTCACAAGTCTCACGCGGCACCCTTGCCCCTTCCGGGTGGCACCGCTATGCTCGCCAAGATAACACATAACAGGCAAGGCGTGACGCAGCACTGTCGACTCACACTCGCCCTTACCGGAGATCTTCGTGTTCAGAATTCGCGCCCTGTTTTACAGCGTTTGCGTCCTGCTGCTTGGCAGCCCGTTTGCAAGCGCTGCCGACGTCAACATCGCCGATCTTACCGTTAACCCTGCCGATGCCGGACACAGCCGCGACAATCGCGAGACATTAAGCTACTTCGGCATGCAGCTTTACTTTGACGACCGTGACGACCTGCTGGACAAGGCGCTGGAGCTCAAAGAGGAAAGCGAGGCCCTGGAAGCGCGCTCGCGAGGCTTTCTGTTAATTCCTGGCGACGAACAGGATCTGGTCGCCGCCCTGGAGAATCTCGACGGCGCGATCACCAGTTTGCGTGGTGAACTGGACTTCGTCTTCGCCGGTAAGAAAGACAGTCCAGTCCACTATGTTATGGGCACAGAATTACGTGGCACCGCGCGCTTCTACTATGATCCGGGCGATGAGCAACGGCTGCGATTCGCAAGCATTACCGGCCTATTCCGCCCTCTGGACCTCGAGTCGTACATGGATGTCGCAGGGGTGATGCACAGCCATTTTGGCCTGAATCTGCATTATCAACTGGAGAACTTCGGCCAACTGGAAATCGGCGTACTCGCCAAGCTTCAAGTCATCAGCCTGCTGGATCGCCGCATTGACTACAACGACTATGAACGCGGCGATGTCTTTGACTGGGGCACCGACATTAAAAATACCGTGCAGCCCAATATCGATCTTGGGCTTCGCAAACAACTGGGACGCGTGGGGCTGCAACTGGTCATCAGTGACCTTTACACCGAAACGCTACGAGGCCACAACGGCCACCGCTATCGCCAGCGCAGCCGTATTCAAGCCGGGTTCGACTACCGCCGCCACTGGGGCAGCCTGCAGATTATGGGCGATGTTGTGCCACGCCCACGTTTTGGTGAAGTTTCTTCTCGCCGGGATATTCGCGTAGATGGCAGCCTGCGACTGACACGCCGCTGGGACCTGCTGCTGGGCTACAACGATGTGCAGGAGCACTACGAACGCAATACCGGCAGCGCCGGGTTGCGCTACACCCTGGGCCGATCGCTGCGTTTTGACATCAGAGGAACCGCCGCGGGTAAACGCGAACTGGGCTTCCAGCTCGGCCTGCAAATGCCGCTGTAGCCCGCGCTGCTCTCAGGCCGCCTCGCGACGACCACTCACCTCAACCGCCTGCGCTTTGGCGGGAATATGACTCATCGCATGCTCGGTCAGGGCAGTGATCGTCAGCGAAGGATTCACACCGAGGTTGGCACCCAGCATCGCGCCGTCGCATACGTAAAGATTTTCATAGCCGAAAATACGATTTCGGTAATCGATGACGCCTTCCTCAGCACTGCGCCCCATCGCCGCACCGCCCATGCAATGGGCCGTGGCGGGGATATTAAACAGCACTTCGGTTAACAGGCTACCCGCCATGCCACCAAGCTTTTCCGCGGCGTGCTGAGCAAAGTCACTGGCCTCGGGAATATACGCGGGAATACGCTCGCCGTGGCTGACCATACGCTTGCTGAACGGCCAATACCAGCGGCGCTGGTAGCGCATATCAATATGTCCTTCCAGGGTCTGCATACACAGAAAAATCATCGTTTGCTTTGCCAAACCAAAGGGTACCAGCATGCGCAGCCCCTGCAGCGGTTTGGTCAGTAGCAGACCGAAGATCGTCTTCAGCCAGACCAGAATTCGGGCCGGGCCTTCCGTGCCGCGCGTCATCGCAGTGACCAGCATACCCATGGCATCGGAACCTTCGGGATAGCGGGTGGCCTCGATATGCGTGTGCTCATTCAGATACACACCCGAACCAATGGCAATGCCCTTGTCCATATCGGCATCTTTCGGCAAGCGCACGCCAATCAGCGATTCGGCATTGGTTCGCACCCGTTTGCCAAGCTGGTCGGAAATCTTCGGCAATGAACCGCTGTCGCGAAGCTTGAAGAGCAAATCCTGTGTCCCCAGCGACGATGCGGCAAAGACCACCGAACGCACCTTCCAGCGGCGACGCTGCCGACGCCACCAACGCGTGCTGGATACTGCTGTCACTTCGTAACCGTCGCGGCCATCCTCGCCCCCCAGCGGCTTAACATCCACCACGCGCATCTCGGGAATAATCTCGGCACCCTGCTTCTCGGCAAAGTACAGGTAGTTTTTGTCCAGCGTATTTTTGGCATCGTAGCGGCAACCCACCATACAGCCCCCACAGCCGATGCAACTGTTGCGATCCGGGCCTTCGCCATCAAAGTAGGGGTCGCTATATCGCTTTCCAGCGGGCTCGCCCTCATCGCCGAAGAACACGCCAACTTGTGTGCGGTAGAAGCTGTCACCACAGCCCCAGTCTTCAGCGATGTCCCTCAAGGCATAATCTGCGGGCCCGAGGATGCGGTTCTCGGTAACCCCCAACATGCGTCGTGCTTCGTCATAATGGCGAGGCATTTCGCGTTGCCAGTCGGCGAGCCCGGCCCAACTGCCTTCTTCCCAGACACTGTGCTTGGGCACCAGCAGGGTATTGGCGTAGGTGACTGAACCGCCGCCCACAGCATTGCCCTGCAAAATCAGCACATGGCGAAACCAGCGGATATTGAAAAAGCCGCGCAACCCGAGCAGCGGGCGCCACAACCAGCGACGGAAGTTCCAGTTACTGCGAGGCAAATCTTCGGCGTGCCAACGTTTACCGGCTTCCACAACCGCTACCGAATAGCCCTTCTGAGTCAGTCGATGCGCCGACACCGAGCCGCCAAAGCCCGAGCCAATTACCAGATAGTCGACGTCAAAGTCTGTCTGCGCCATGTTTTAAACCCTTTTTTCTACGTTCCGCTGCGCGCTCACCTTGCTCGCGGCACAACTCTTGGAGATACCGTTTCGAGATACTGACAACAGTTGCTGTCACTTTACATCTGACAACACGGCATGTCAAAATTCAGCCATGCCAGAATCCGCACCCCAACGCCGCCGCAGCTACCGCGGCCAAAGCTCCGATGCCCGCCGTGCAGAGCGGCGACAACTGCTATTGGAAGCCGCCCTCAATCTGATTGCCGAGCAAGGCTACAGCAACGCGACCGTGCGCAATCTCTGCGCGGCAGCAGGGCTCACCGAACGCTATTTTTACGAGTCCTTCAGCAACCGCGAGGCCCTGCTTGGAGAGTTGTATCAGCAGCAGACGGAGATTCTTCGGGAAGCGATGCTCAGCGCCATTCACCGCAGCAACGGCAGCGCTGAACAAGCGGTGAGAGCGGGACTTCAGGCGTTTTTCGAGACCTTGCAGAACTGCCCCTCACTGGCCAGAGTGATTCTGTTTGAAATTTTTGGCGTGAGTAAAACCATGGACGCGCTGTACTACCAGGCGATGGAGGATTTCGCAGCGCTGCTCGGGGAACTGGCTCAGGTATTAGGCATCGCCCGCATTGTGCCGCCGGCCAGTGATGCCATGCTCTATGCGGGCTTGGTTGGCGCCGCAGTCCAGATGGCGCGCCGCTGGGTGCTCAACGACTACCACGAGAGCCCTGACATACTTGTGGAAAGCAGCCTGCTGCTGTTCATGGCCCTGTCTGAGCAACAGGATGCGCCGCTGTCAGTCGAGCATTAACGCTCTCGTCAGTTCGTCCAGATGCTCGCTGTGCTGCTGCCAGTCTGGCATCAATTCGCTCATCAAGGCATAGAATGCGGGGCTGTGGTTCATTTCCCGCAAGTGGCAAAGCTCGTGAACAATAACCATGTCGATGCACTGCGGCGGCGCCATCATCAGTCGCGTATTCAGGCAGATCGCCCGCTGAGAACAACTTCCCCAGCGCGAGCGCATCCGGCGGAGCCGCAGTGGTGGCAGCGTCGTTACCCAACTGGCCTGCTCGGCCCAAACACTCAGACGCGCCTCCAGATACTGCTCGGCACGCCGGCGATACCAGCGCTGCAATGCCGCCTGAACCGCTTCTGCGCGGCGGTCGCTCACGGCGAGTTCCAGGATACGCGCGGCCTCATCCAGGCGCCCACCGCGCCCCTCTACCAACTGCAAGGTATATGTCTGCCCCAAGTAGAATATGCGATCGCCAGATTGCTGGGGGGCACGAGGCAAGTCCTGCTTGGCGGCGCGCTCGCGGCACTGCCACAGCCAGTCCTCATGACGGCGAAGCAGGGCATCGATATCTGACTGCCGCGCCGCAACAGGCGCCCTCACTTCGACCTCTCCTCGCGGAGAAACCAATAGCGACAAGCGGCGCTGACGTCGTGGATGACGCCTGAGGCAATAGCCTAACGCGCCCGCTTCAAGCAGTATCTGACGCTGTTCCTCAGTGGCTTTCTTTACCGCCACGACTTATACGTCAGCCACACAGGGCGGGAATTCACAGATAAATACCGCACCACCGTCGGGGTTAGCTTCATAGCGGATATCCCCCCCGTGCCCTTGCATGATCGATTGTGACACCGACAGACCGATCCCCATTCCGCCCTCTTTAGAGGTCACAAACGGGCTGAAGAGCTGTTCCTCAACCTCTCTTGCCAGGCCAAGGCCAAAGTCCCTCACCCTGAAACAGACATGCCCGCCAGCGGGAAAGGTACTGACCTCAACCGGACGGTGACTGCCCGCCGCAGCCGTAGACTCCATCGCATTGCGAATGAGGTTCAAGGCTACCTGCTGAATCTGCACCTCGTCGCCGTAAATGCTGGGCAAGTCGCCTGCCGCCTGCAACACCACCCGCGTGCGGTTGACCTTGGAGTCGACTTCGGCAAGGGCCAACACCTCTTTCAGCAGCACATTGAGATTGATTACCGACTTTGCACCCGAGGGCTTCTTCACATAGCTGCGCATGCGCTGGATCACCGCCGACGCCCGTTCAGCCTGAACCCCGATTTTGTTCAACACATCGTCCAGCTTGGCGCGCTTCTCCTCAGGCAAATCGGCCAGCAGGCGGTGTGCGACCCGCGCATAATTGGTCACGGCGGTGAGCGGTTGATTGACCTCATGGGCAATCCCGGCGGCCATTTCACCACCGGTACTCAAACGTTCGATATGGGCAAGATGCTGACGCTGCTGGTCCATTTCATTGCGCGCCTGCTCAAGCGCCCGCTGATTGGCCAGCCACTCACTGATATCACGCAACACCAGCACCGCACCGCCCTCACTGCGCGCGCTGCCACTGAGCGCAACCTGCAGGGGTTTGCCATCCCGGCGCGTCATTTCCGCGTGGTTTTTGCGCAGGCTGACCCCCGCCTCGCAAAGCAGCGACAGGGACTGATTCAGGCCGTCATCGCCGGGAAAAAGGTCCAGACCGAGGAGTGGTTCGCCCAGCGCATCGGCTTGAGGCCAACCCGTTAACTCAGCTGCCCGGGCATTCATAGAGCTGACGCGGCCCTCGGCATCAAGACCGAAAATCCCCTCTTCCACCGCATTCAAGATGCGCTGGTTTTCGTCCTCAAGTTCGGTATTGCGCCGCGCCAGAGCCCGCTCCAAACGCTGGAGCTTGATGTGGGTGCGTACCCGCGCCAACACTTCATCGGCCTGAAAGGGTTTGGCGATGTAATCGACCCCGCCGATCGCCAGACCGTGAACCTTGGACTGGCTGTCGGTCAGCGCCGACAGAAAAATCACCACAATATCTGCCGTATCGGGGTCTGCCTTTAATCGCTCACAGACCTCAAAACCGTCCATCCCCGGCATCATCACATCGAGCAGAATCAGCGATGGCTTGGCACGCTTTGCGGTATACAAGGCCGCCTCGCCGTCGCGGGCCGCCAGCAGCCGATACCCACTCCCTTCAAGGGTTTTAAACAACACCTGAAGGTTCGTCGGATTATCGTCAACCAGCAGAATCTGTTCTCCTCCCTGATCACGCGTCATGCAGGCTGACTCCCTCGTCCAGTCCCTCGAACAGCTGCGCCAGCCGTTCAAAATCAAATTCCCTTAACAGCCGTTCCGCCTCATCGCTCAGGGCGGACTGCTGGGGATAACGCCTGCGCAATTGCCCCAGCAATTCGCGCAATCCGGTCACATCCCCCACATCCACAGCTTCCTTTAGTTGCTGAATAAAGGCTTCCGGCAAATCTATCGCGACGCGTACCGGCGTCACCTCCACGGGCTCGTCTGCGGGCTCGACAGGCTCCGCGCGTATCACCGTTGCTGTCGCTCGGCCGCAGAAACGCACCATGACTTTGTACAGTTCATTCATACTGATCGGCTTCGGCAAGAAATCATCGCAGCCGACCGATCGCGCTTCCGCCACCATGCCTTCATCGGTAGTGGCCGAAGCCATAACAATGTTCACATTCAGCTTCATTTCCTGCTTGATAATGCGGGTTGCCTCCATGCCGTCCATCTCGGGCATACGCAGATCCATCAGCACAATATCCGCCGGGCGCTCCTTCAGCAGCTCAATGACTTCCAGTCCATTGGCGGCCTCGCGAACATCGCTGGTAATGTCATCCAACATGCCGAGCAGTACCTGGCGGTTCACCATCACGTCATCGGCCACGATCACTGCCGGATTGCCTGCGATCATGTCACTGCTGAGTTCCTCGCTGCGGCGGCCCGCATCGCCATCAGGCAGGCTCCCGACGCGTTCAACAACAATCAGCGGAATGTGGAAGTAGAAGCAGCTACCCACGCCGACTTTACTGCGCAAGTTCAAACTGCCGCCCATCGCCTCCACCAGTCGCCGACAGATCGACAGACCGAGCCCGGTCCCCTTGCCGTCCTGCGGATTGACCTGTTTGAAGGGTTCGAATACATCGTGCAGCTTCGACTCGGGAATGCCGATACCGGAGTCCGTGACCTCGAAGTCCAGCGTATCCCGCTCATCGCGGACGAATATTTTGAGACTGACCTTGCCCTTATTGGTGAACTTGACCGCATTGTCGAGCAAGTTCACCAGCACCTGCCGCAGCTTCACCGCATCAAATTCCAGTTCCTGCGGCACGCTGGTATCGATATCGATAATAAACTCCAGGCCTTTTGACTTGGCCCGGTGCCCGACGATATCGCCCACACTGGCAATCACATCGTCCAGCTTATTGGCTTCGGGCAAGATATTAATGTTGCCGCTCTCGATCTTGGCGAGATCCAGCACATCATTAATCAGATTGAGCAGGTGCTTGCCGCAACTCTCGATGGCGCGCAAATATTCCTGACTTTCTCCCGGCAGTCCCACCTCTTTCTGCAACAGCTGGGCATAACCCAATACGCCATTCAGCGGCGTGCGCAGCTCGTGGCTGACACTGGACAGGAACTGGCTTTTCGCGTGCAGGGCATCCTCTGCAGAAATGCGTGCATCGACCAGATCCTGCTCCATCCGCTTGCGATCAGTGATATCAATCATAATGCCCATCGCACGCAACGGCTGGTCGCGGTCATCGTTTTCCACCACATCGCCACGGCTGTATATCCAGCGGTAGTTCCCGGCGCTGTCGCGCACGCGAAATTCGACACTGTTGCCCGTGGCCAGCCCTAACCAGCTATCGACCGCCGAGGCAATAATCTGCAGATCATCCGGGCAGGCCACTTCTTTATAAGAGCCAACGGGATGGGGTTTAGAGAGCGGCCGGTATCCCAGCGAGCGGAAAAAGCTGGGGCTCACCATGACGAGGCCAGTACTCAGATCAAGATCCCAGAGGTGATTCTGCGCCGCATCCAACGCCAACTGAAAACGGCGCTCACTCAGCTTCAGCGCGCGCTCAGTCTGCGTACGCTTGTCGACCATGAAATTCGCGTCTTCTGCCAGGCGCTGAAATTCGGCGAATGGCAGACGGTTGACGTCGATAAAGGTCGAGCGCTTGCTGGCGTCGGCAAAAAACTGCTGAAAGATACTGAAGCCATGAGCGCTGCGCTGCGCCAGCCAGCGAGCGGCAATCATCGAGAACAGCATCAGCCCGAAGGCGATCAGCATAATAGACAGGATATGTTCTTCGACTCGCGCCTGCAGTGCAGAGCGCTCATCCAGCAGCTTGGCATTCAGCTCGTCCAGGAAGACGGCCGACCCCAGAACCCAGCCCCAGGGTTCGTAACGACGCAGATAGGAGACCACCGGCTGCGGCTGGTCCGGCTGTTCGTTATTCGGCCAGCTCAACTCGGTGAACAGGCTGTTCTCCTTGCTGTCCATGCGCCGCGCGGCTTCCAGCACACCGGGCATCGTCGTGCCGACGGCTTCGGGGTGATAGCCGTTCACCAATTGCCGCCCCGCGGCATCGACCACAAACAGAATAGAGTTGTCGGTGTCGACCGGCACCGCCGCAATGCGCTCAATCACTTCCTGTTGCACACGGCCAATTTCCGCATGCAGGTAGACACTGGCGCCGATGTAGACATTCAACGGCTCGTAGTAATACACAAAACTGAAGTTGCGCTCACTACCACCACGACTGCTGTCGTTGACCCGATATTCGACGAAGTCGTAATTTTTCTCTTTGGTCACCGACTTGATCTGAGCGGCAAAAGCCTTGAGCACTTTGGCATCACTCAGCCGCTTGCTGCCATCGGGATGCATCGGGGGCAGAATATCCTGCCCATCGCCGCCGAATAGAAAGAAGAAGCCGTTATTGTCGTGAAAGCTGAGGGCACCCATGGTGGTGCGAAGACGATTGAGCAGCTCGTTGCGACTTTCCCCTTGAGACTCTTTGCGGGTGTTTTCCAGCAGCGACAGTCCCACCGCCAGTTGCTGGCGCAGGTCGTTGTAGAGCTGGCGGTTCAACTGCGTGCGCCGAAACTCAAGGTATTCGACGGCTTTGTCCACCTCCCGGCGCAGCAGTTCGCGGCGCGTCTCAATATAGTTATTGCGCCAATCTTCACTCTGCTCGGTATACTGCTCGTATTCTTTGGCGATCCAAATATAGCCGAGAATTGCCAGCGGAATCGCCGACAGCGCGACCAGGCTGAGCAGGTAGATCTGTACTAAACTGCGCTTCGGTTTCATGCGCACCCTATGCTGTTGTTTTAAGCCGCCATCTGGCGCATATCGCCAAAGCTTATCGGCTCAATTGGCAGTCCGCCAGTATCGGGGGGCTAAATTCGCAAATAGGCTGGTCAATGGCCCTGCGTTTCCGCTAATCTGAAAGCAATAACATCGAACGAGCAAGGACGGAATAATGACCAAAGAAGCTACTGTCTACTTGGTAGAAGACGACGACGCGGTTCGCGACTCGCTGCAGATGGTGCTGGAGTCCGTAGGCTACCACGTAGCGGCCTACTCCCGTGCTGACAGCTTCCTTGAAGAATTTTCTACCGATATGGCCGGCTGTCTCGTGCTGGACATCCGTATGCCCGGTATGAATGGTATGGAGCTGCAGCGTCAGCTGAACATGCGAAACTCGATTCTGCCCATCATTTTTGTGACTGGCCACGGTGATGTGCCGATGGCTGTCGAAGCCATGCAGCGCGGCGCGGTAGACTTTGTTCAGAAGCCCTACCGTGAAGAAGAACTGCTGGGCAAAATTCAGCAGGCCATTGCCGCGGATACCGAAAACCGCGCCGAACTCGATGCCAAACACAAAATCATTGAGCGCTTGGCCGAACTGACGCCACGGGAAAAGCAGGTCATGGAGCTGATGATCGAAGGTAAAGCCAATAAGGTGATTGCCTACGATCTGGATATCAGCCAGCGTACCGTCGAGATTCACCGCGCGCGCGTTATGGAGAAAATGGGTGTGCGCTCACTGGCTCACCTGGTGCGCATGGTCATGGCCGCTGAAGATAACGGCAGCGCTCAGTAATCTAACTCAGCCACTCCCTCTCAAGCATCCCGGCTCAGCCATCCCCACTTAGCAAGGCATCGATGCGCGCCAGCGCATCGAGCAAGCCCGCGACTGGCAAGCGCTGTCCTCGATAAAACTCTTCCGCCATAGGCGTAATACTGCAGGCACCAGGCAGTGCTTCCTCCTGCTCGATCAGAAAGCGAATGCGGGGGATAAAAATGAACTGCAGCCACTGATTAAACCGCAAGGTATCCACCGCAAATGGCTGCTCACTGCGCAGCGCTTCGACGGGGGGTGAGACCCGATCCCAGTGGCCGATGCCACGCAACTCCGCTTCAATATCTATCAGGGTGGCGGCAATTAATGCGTCGTGTTCCATCGCTATTCAATACGCTGCTGGTAGGGCGGCATTGAGTCCAGCATCTGGCGCCCGTAGCGCCGGGTCACAATGCGCCGATCAAGAATGGTGATGCGGCCGCGATCCGATTCACTGCGCAGCAGGCGGCCGCTGGCCTGTACCAGCTTGACCGCCGCATCAGGCACAGTGATTTCCACAAAGGGGTTGCCGTTGTTGCGACTGATCCACTCTGCCAACGCCTCTTCCACGGGGTCTTCCGGCACCGCAAAGGGGATTTTGGCAATCACCACATGGCTGCAATACTTGCCGGGCAAATCCACACCTTCGGCAAAGCTGGCCAGACCGAAAATCACACTGCCCTTGCCCTCATCCACGCGCTGACGATGCTGGCTGAGAATTTCGTGCTTGGGTAACTCCCCCTGCGCCAGAATCAGTCGCCGCAAAGACAGCGGCACGCCTTCCAGCACTGCATTCAGCTGGCGCCGGGAAGCGAACAGGACGAGACTGCCCTCATCCTTATTCAGCAGTTCGGGGAGCATCTCAATCAGTGCCTCGGTGTGGGCCTCGGCATCCCCCGCATCGCAGGCCATGGCGGGAATGTATAACTCGCCCGCCTCGGCATGCTGGAAGGGACTGGGCACCACCTCAAAACTGGCATCCTCATACAGCCCCGCCCGCATACTGAAACGCTTGAAACTGCCCAGCGCGGTCAAGGTGGCCGACGTCAGCACCGCGCCATAACAGCGAGACCACAGGGACGATTGCAAGGTTTTCGCGGCCAGAATCGGACTGCTGTTCAGCTCCATATCCATCAGGCCTTGCCCCGCTTCAACCAACGTCAGCCAGCGGGCAATGGGGGGCTTCTCCTTGCTGGTATCACTGGCGTAAGACTGCCACAGCGCCAGTATGGTCTGGCAACGAAAGCGCATGGCAGAAACATCGGCCAGCCACTGCTCCAGCTCATCGCGTCGCTGCTCTAGCGTCCCCTTGTCCAACCCTTCCTGCAGCGTTTCAATCAATCCTTCCGTATGCTGAACCAGCGCACCAAATGCCGCTCGCAGCTCGCGCGCCAGCGCGGCCAGCTCAGCGGGAACCTGACCATCTTCAAACCGACGCAGTTTTTTCCCCTGCCGCTCTCCGGCATCGTCGAGCAAATCCACCAATTGGCTGCGCAACGGCTGCATGCCCTCGCGCGCAGCAATAAGCAGATTAAGTAACGATTCAAACTGCCCCCGCAGCGATTTTTGCATGGCAGGCAAGGCCAGGATCGGCGCTATTGAACGCTCCGCCTGCTCCAGCCAGCGCTCACTGGCACCCAGCCGGAAGCTGGCACTGAAATGGTTAATGACTTTATCCGGCAGGTGGTGCGCCTCATCAAATACGTAGATGCACTCTTCCGGCGGCGGCAGAATCGCCCCCCCTCCCAGCGCCAGATCCGCGAGTACGAGGTCATGGTTTGCCACAACCACCTCAGCCTGCGTCATCGCTTCCCGCGCTTTGAAAAAGCTGCACTGTTTAACGTGGCTGCAACGTCGCCCGCCACACTGTGCGTGGTCAGTGGTAACGCGCTGCCACTGCTCCTCTGGCAGCACCGCTTCCCAGTTGTCGCGATCGCCGTCCCATTTACCCTGAGCCAGGTTTTCAGCAAAGTGCTTGTAGAGAGTCAGTGCGTCATTGTCCGGCGCCGCGCTGCGCTCATCGGGATACAGGGGCAACACCTGTGTGTCACCACCGCTTAATAGCTGATCAAGTTTTGAAAGACACAGATAACGTCGGCGCCCTTTTGACAGGCTCAGCGTGAACGACAGACCACTGTGCTGGAGAATATCCGGCAAGTCACGCTGCAAGATCTGCTCCTGCAGAGCGACAGTCGCCGTCGCGATAACCAGTGTCTTGTTCGCCTCGCGGGCAATGGGTATCGCTGCCAGGGCATAGGCCAGCGTCTTGCCCGTTCCGGTGCCCGCCTCCACCACACAGAGGTGGTCGCCGCCACTGCGTAAATGCTCCTGATTGCGCTTGATGCCACCCAGCACCCGAGCAATATGTGCAATCATCAGGCGCTGGCCAAGCCGGGGTTTCAGCGACTTGCTGTTCAGAAACTGGCGGTAAGCCCCCTGAATCTGCGATTTCAGATCATCACTGAGCACCGACAACTCCCGGCGCGCCGGCACTAGGCATTTGCTGCCTCCTGAGCCACGTCTTTCAGACGCAACTGATTGACCAGCGGCTGTGCGTAAATTTCCAAGGCTCGACGGCGGTAATCCGGCGGCATTTTGGTGAAATGCTCATCAAACTCCGCCACCTGCTTGTCCGAAATCTCTGGCAGATCCAGCGCCCGCCAGCGTGCGTCGTCGTGCAGTCGCATATAGGCCAGCACATTACTGCTATGCAGTGGATAATTGCCGATAATCTCGCGATCCAGCGCGGCAGCCAGCGCCGCCGCGTCGGCGTAATCGCCCTGCATACGCGGACCAAAGTGCACATGGACACGGCCCTTGTTACCGACAATGCCAGTGCCAATGCTTTTCAGATCTTCGTGTTCCGCCTTCTGGTAAGCGCCGTCGCGTTCAATCTGTACCAACTCGCGCGCCTTGGCCGCATCCAATGGATCCCATTCATAGGAAATCGACACCGGCACCACATTCATGGCCGCCACAAATTCGGCAAAGCTCTCGCTGCCCTTGTCCTGCGACATACCAATCATTTTGATCAGCGCCACTTCCGTCGCGTCATTGCCGTCCTTTGCCCGCCCCTCTCGCTGGGCGATCCAGATAGAGGCACGCTCTTCCAGCAGAGAATGGCGTATGTAATTGGACAGCTTGCGGAAGGCCGCCAGCATCTGCCGCGGCCCCTTGGCGCTGCGCTGTACAATAAAGCTCTTGTTAATCCGCATCAGATCCGCGGCAAAGGGCTTCGACAGCAAGTTATCCCCAATCGCAATCCGCACGGTGTCCAGGCCATTGTGGTAGAGCGCGTAGTTGACGAACGCCGGGTCCAGGGCGATGTCGCGATGATTACTGATAAACAGATAGGCTTTCCCGGGCGACAGATGCTCGACGCCCGACACCACAAATTCTCTCGTACTGCCCTCGATCATCTGGTCCATGTAGACCTTAACGACCGACTGAAAGGCCGCAACAGAGTCCACACCGGTGAGCTGTCGGCGCAGAATCCGGGAAACCAGCGGGCGTAACAGCCCCGGGAACCAACGATTAAGACGGGGCATGCGCAAGCTGGCCACCGCGGCGATCAACTCCGGGTCAATCAGCAAACGGTCAAGAACGTCTCGAACCTCGTTATCGTGATAGGGTCGGATATCGGCAAATTCATCCATTATTCTTCATACTCAGCACACCAGAGGCCCGGCCGGGGCCACACAAACCAGCCGGGATTCTACCCCAATTACCTCCCTGATGCGTGTTCCCCATGTCAGTAGCCGCCACCGATTGCCGCAACACGCCCGCACTGCCAACTAGACATGCAAAGTCCTTCCTCTAAGCGGCCAAAATCGCTTTAATCGGGCAACCTAACGAGAAAACTACGATAACGAGGACACCCATGAGCCTGGACAACTTCTCACTTAAAGGCCGACGCGCACTCATTACCGGCGCCTCCTCCGGCCTCGGTCATGGCATCGCCAAGGGACTTGCTGCCGCCGGCGCCGAAATCATTGCCTGTGCCCGACGCGTGGATCGACTGGAAGCACTGGTTGCCGACATTCGCCAGTCTGGCGGCAAAGCCTGCGCCGTTGCCATGGATGTCGCCAACCGTGACAGCGTCAACGCCGCTTACGACCAAGCCATCGCCGAGTTGGGGGTGCCCGACATCATCATCAACAACGCCGGCGTGGCCGACCCGAAAAACTTCCTGAAAGCCGACGAAGCCTCACGCGACTTTGTGATGAACACGAACTTCAACGGCGTGTGGAACGTCGCCCAGGAAGGCGCCCGTCGCATGGTAGAGGCGAACCTGCCCGGCAGCATCATCAACATCGCCTCTGTGCTGGCCGTCATGGCACAGACCGGCCAGGCAACGTACTGCGCCTCCAAGGCCGCCGTCGCCCATCTGACCAATGTGATGTCGCTGGATTTAATGCGCCACAACATCCGCGTTAATGCTATCGCGCCGGGCTGGTTTCTGACTGAGATGAACGAAGATTTCTTCGCGACGCAGGCGGGGAAAGACTACATCAGCACCATGCCGGCTCGTCGCCTCGGGAGCATCGACGAGCTGATCGGCCCCGTCATTCTGCTTGCCAGCGAAGCCGGCTCCTTCATCAACGGCACCCTGCTGCCTGTCGATGGCGCCATTCGTCACAGCGCCTGAGCACTTTTCTCGAGAAAATAAGCCTTTGCACAAACAAAGGCTTGCAAGACCCAAAGGTCGTCCCTATAATGCGCGACCTGTCTTGAGGAACAAGACAACCAGTCAATTGCGGGGTGGAGCAGTCTGGTAGCTCGTCGGGCTCATAACCCGAAGGTCGTTGGTTCGAATCCAGCCCCCGCTACCAAAAAAAAAAGGCGAATCATGCACTTAGCAGATTCGCCTTTTTTGTCGCCTAAGTAAAAGTCTCTCTGTGCCCATTCTGTGCCCACAGTGTGCCCATTTCCAAATTTAGCTTGCAGCAAACACAACGCACCATGACCTTCGGGCACCCTATTCGGCCAAAAGAAATTGCTGTAAAACTTCAGGCATGACACTGGCGATACAGCGCAACTAGCGGAGACGATAATTTTGGAAGAAGAACAGAACATCAAGTTTTCAGAACTGACCCAGGAGGTAGCGGCTGGCAACACGTCCGTCAATATCGAAATATATCGACTCGAAGGTCAGCAAGGTTGGTGCTTAGAGATTGTAGATGAGCACGGCAACTCTACTGCCTGGGACGAGGCATTTACTACCGACACAGAAGCACTTAACGAAGCTAAAAAAACTATAGCCACGGACGGCATACAGTCTTTTATAGGCCCAGAGGGTGGCGAGAAATTAGAGGGCTGGATATAAGCAAGGCAATCTAACAAAGGACCGCCTAACTCCTCACGAAAAATCCTGTCTAGGCACCACGACTACCGAAAACTACTCACTATCCTTTATGTGAGTCACCAAGCTATTGATTTGGCAATCGAAGTAAGTACAGAGGCGATCCAAAGCCTCTGACTTCACGCTAGCGCCCGGGTGATTGATCATCTTTGATAGAGTCATCCTGTTCAAACCCGTCTCATCTGCGACCTCACCTATCGTGATTCGCCTCTTTTCACTGAATTCCTTCTCAGCAATCAGTTCTTTCAAGTGATATCGAAGCACCGAACACCCTTTGATCATTTAAATAATCAATTAATGCTTGCAACATGCCTTACTTTTGATTATTTTGATAATCAAGTGATTGCAGCAGTAATCATTTGCCCAGATTTAGACAGAGGATTTTCGCATGAGCATGACATACCTGACAACTGAGGAGCTGTCCTCAAAAATCAAATATGATCCTAGAACCATCCGCCAACAACTCAAAGATAGCGTGCTTTTAGAAGGCCGCCATTACATTCGGCCCTTCGGCGGCAGAAAGATTCTCTACTTATGGGAAACTATCGAAAAAGACATGCTCGAAGGATCAGAGTCGAACTTAGCAATCCCCTTTGCAAATGGAGGGGTCTCACATGGCTAAGATCAGAACTCGCAAAGAGACCAATAAACTCTTCATCGACTTTAGAATCAACGGAAAGCGTTTTCGCGAACAAACGCTGCTGGAGGATAGCCCACGAAACCGGAAGAAACTCGAAGTCTATGTCCAAAAGATGGAGGCTAAAATCCTCCTCGGGGAATTCAATTACTCTGAGTTTTTCCCAAATAGCTCAAACACTCAGAAATTCCTCTCATTGACCACGGGAGCTTTGTCCGCATCAAACCACAACCATACTGGCCAACGTCTTAATGACCACGGGCACATATTCAGCGAGTTCGCATACCAATGGCAGCAAGAGAAGCAAGTGGAGTGGCGCGCTTCTCATGCACGCAACATTGAATGTGTTCTCAACAGTTCACTGATCCCGTTCTTTGGACAAAAGTCGCTCCAAGAGATAACCAAGGCTGAAATACTGACATTTCGCTCAGAGCTTGCCAGTAAACCCGGTCGAGGTGCCCCGTTCCGCTCACCCAAGACGATCAACTCCCACATGACGATCCTGAAGTCGATTCTTGAGGAAGCATCAGACCGTTATGGCTTTGAAAGCCCTTACAAGAATATCAAGCCACTGAAGCTGCAACGCAGTCATGTTGAGCCGTTTTCACTTGCCGAAGTAAATCAAATCATCGGTGCGGTGAGGAAGGACTTCAAGCACTACTACACGGTGCGCTTTTATTCGGGGATGCGTACCGGAGAGATCGATGGCCTGCGCTGGGAGCATGTGGATTTTGATCGCGGGCTTATTGCGGTGCGCGAAACGCTTGTTGCCGGCAAAACGGAATACACCAAGACTGATGGAAGTCAGCGGGATATCCCCATGCTAGGGCCGGTGCGAGAGGCTCTCCAGGCGCAGTTTGTCGCAACAGGTAAGCTCAGCGCTTACGTGTTCTGCAATACTGAAGGTAAGCCCCTTGACCATAATAATGTAACCAAGCGCGTTTGGTACCCGCTCCTGAGGCATCTGGGCCTTAAGAAACGGCGCCCCTACCAAACCCGTCACACTGCAGCGACGTTGTTGCTCGCAGCAGGCGAAAACCCTGAGTGGGTTGCCCGATTTCTCGGCCATGCCAGCACCGAGATGCTCTTCAAAGTGTATTCCCGGTATATCCCTAACCTTACAAGAATGGATGGCTCTGCTTTCGAGAAACTACTAACAATCCAGACAGCCCCTGACCTTACCCCCAAAATGGAGGATCGAGACCATGTCTAAGTCTTGGACTAATGCCCCTGTAAACGCATCAAGCAAAAAAGACGGCATCCGCCTTCTACAGACCCGTCGCCTAGACCATTGTCAGTTCCGCGTGCTAGGGCGACATGACCGATTGGGTGAACACGGCGATCCTCGATGTTCGCTTCGACTGGGGAATCTCGCTGGCACTGCCCTTATTCACATAGACCCACTGTCTTCGCCTCAGTGGTGGCAAAGCCTCAAACATGGCGATGTGATTTCAATCTCTGGTGAGCTGCGCGCCTTCCCCAGTCAGTGGGAAATCTTGGCAGAATCGGCATATACACCATGCGAGTCTGAACTGAGACCCACCGCACTTTTCCCATGCGACTGGGTGTTACCCGCATTCAAGCCGCAACTGAAGGCTGTGGTTCGCCACTGGAACAATATCAAAGATGATAGATTAAGAGCTTTTCTCGCTAACATTTTCAGCGATGCAGCCAACGCAATGGGCTTTCTGAATGTACCGGGAAGCCTAATACACCATCATGCTTACCAGGGCGGATTGCTCGACCACACTGCTGACATGCTTATTCGATTCGGGGGCTGTCACCCAAAAGCAAACGGAAACTTGGAACGAGACTTGGTTACCACCCTTATCCTGACACACGATATCGGTAAGACCGCAACGCTAGTTGGAGAAGGTCGAGGAAAGCATCAGCCTCATGATATGGCTGCGCTTGAGCTAATGGCTCAGCCGCTAGTGGAACTCGAGGCGCGCTCACCTGTATTAGCGAATATCATTCGAGGGTATTTCCGGCCTAGGAGCTGGCTTCCAAAAACTCATCATCGAGCTTATGTCATTGTATCTGGATTGGACCGGAGCAGCGGAGCGAGTAATGATCTTAATGCCCAGCAGTACTCTTAAGATAGTTGTTATAGGTGGACTGGCGTCTAACGTAGCCAAGGATCGGCATTCAGCGTCGCCTCGACAGCGGTCTTTGTCAGCATCTGACTGAACATGTTGAGATCTTTTTCAGTCTTAAGGGTCTTGGCGTCCTCGCGTGTGAAGGCTTCCACTTCTTTCTTGTTCACATTGCTTATCCTCACCCTGTAAGAGTTCATTCTTAGGCGGTCTACTCAGTTTTATTTACTGGCTCTATGCGGTTAACGACTGCCCTTATTCAGAGTCGCCTCAGCACTTGAAGCTCTCGTACTCTGTCGCTAGGGCGCACGTCTGTGTCTCACCCGGCCAGCCCCGCGGGTGCGGGGAACGCCATTGCGCAAGCACATGGCTCTAATCCAATGTCGGTTCAGCCGCGCGGGTGCGGGGAACGCCTGATTTACAATGGCTGGCTTATTGATTCACCCGTAATTTGTCCGAAGATGTTTACCAATAGCTGGCCATTTTGATGGGTTTTTGATCTATTCTTGCGGTTCTTCCGCCTCATTTTAGCTAATGTTCACTAATAATATGGCCGAGTATTGATGCATAAGAAAGCCAAAAATGTCTATAAATAACAGTTGGTTATGAATTTGTAGTCGCTGGTGCTCACGTGTCAGGAGAAAACTCGCTTTCGCTGCTTCAATCAACAACATCGCTACCGCAGAAGACTTAGACATAACACTCCTATCCTATATCTGCAAACAACTCAGCGAGCTCGCCAAGCTCACCGTTATCTCGCATTAGCCATCCTCGAATGCGATGGATTTCTTCCGGCTCAACGGGTGTCGTATGCATGAGACAGTTTCGTAACTCACCAATCGATCGCAATTGAGATATGCCTTCCCAATTCAGTATTTGATTCAAGCCAGGGCTCTGCTTTCTTAAAAATGCGACCAACTGATGCTCCGGAGATGTGCTGGAACCCGGTCGAATACCGATAGAGAGAGTCTTCACCATCGCCCCTAAATTCATTTTGTCTCGGGCGCCTTCAATGAAAGCTGAGAAAGGTGTCTCACGCGTAAATCGGCACTCTGTTTGATAGCGCACTTTGAACTCATCGAACGATTGGTTGACCGCGTCTTCGAACCATTTCATGAGATAAACTACAGACGCTTCTTCGTGCTCTGATACAAGTAATTGAAAGGCTTTTGCTAAGGAAGGTCTGCACAACCTCTCCCTTTTATAAAATATCGCCAAATTTCCGCG
>NZ_CFHTQA010000031.1:0-38041 GCF_984394615.1 Spongiibacter sp.
TGCAGGCGGATATCATCATTGACGGAGCGAATAACACCCAAGGCTACAACCGATACAGTTATGTTCATAATAATCCGCTAAATGCGATTGATGCTAGTGGATATAATGCGTTCAAGGAGTTCTTTGACGATATAACTGGTATCTCCGAAAGCTCTTTGCTGAATGGTGTCGTACAAGTTGCGGGCTGCGCCGCTGCCAATACAGTTGGGCTATGTCCGGCGTTTTTGGGTGTCTATAATGCTTCATTGGCGTACGGAATGACTGAAAGTTTGGGGGCGGCATTCCAGTCTGGGGTCATTGCTGGTGTATCCGCTGCTGCATTTTCTGCAATTGGTGAGTACTTTCAAGGGCTGGAAAATTCAAATAATTTCTTCTATGGATCACTTGGGCGTGCAGCTGGTATGTCTGGCGGGAGGTTGTCGAACTTTGTAGCGGCTAATGGAGGTCTAACGGTAGGGCAAGTAGTTGGGAAAGTGCTGGCTCACGCCGCTGTTGGAGGAGTAACGGCCTCGCTGCAAGGAGGAGAGTTTGGACACGGTTTTATTTCCGCCGGGTTTTCGAAAGGGGCTATGACTTTAGCCGGATTTAACTATGGGGATATTACGACAAAGAGTGTTGTTGAGCGAACTATTACAGCGGCTATGATAGGTGGCACGGCCTCAAAGGTATCTGGCGGAAAATTCGCTAACGGTGCGATTACAGCGGCATTTGCGCAGCTATTGAATGCGGAGAGATCAGCGGCACAGCGAAGCCGGGATATTCGTGGAACATGGCGAGCACCTGGAAGCCTGAGCGTGCTTGAGTCTATCGAAAGGCTTAACTCTGCGGCAGGTGTAGTAGGAAGTATTTCGGTCGGTGCAACTCTGGTATGCCCAGAGTGCATCATAGTTACTGCACCTGTAGCCTTGGGGGCCTCGCTTGTTGAGCTTGCTACCGACGTGGCTCTGTTAGATTGGAACAATGCAATAGAGACAGTGGCATTAGAATTTGCTGGCAGAGGAGTAAATTCAGCTTTGGAAAAACTACCTGCTACGAAGTATTTGCCTGCTACTGTGAAGACTCAAATTAAGGCAGCTCCAGAGACAGTTTATAACCTCATAGATAAGGCCGACGAATACAGCAAATGATAGAAGTGCGGTGAATTTAATGAAGAAGAATATTGATGATCGGCTAAAAAATACGGCCTATTGGGTGGCCTTGGCATGTATATATTCATTATTTCTGGCTTGGTTGAAATTTGACCAAATTAAAGAGAAGACATTTTGGCTAGGCTTGGTTGCTTGTTGCGTTTCAGTATTTGTGATCAAAGATATGGTTTTGAAAGATACGATGTCGTTAAGCATATATCAGCTGCAACACCCGCAGCATCGAATCTTTAGATGGTTTTGGTTTTTGGTTGCCGTTGCCGTTTTAGTTATGTATCCGTTCTATAAGTAGTTGAACGAATAAAGGTGGGGCAGAGTAACTTTTTTTCTCGCCACTTGAGCCAGCAAGCTGGTCAGGTTTTTCTGGAATGGGTGGTCAGGTGTCGCCAGCAAGGTGGGTTGGTGGGGGCAGTGCACGCATGGGCGTGTACCGGTTGACTTGAGCTACCTGCCTCCGATATGCGTTTTCACGCGGTGAATGAGGCGCATTTTTTTGATGCGCCTAGCTTTACGCAGCGCTGGAGTATGGGGTGTTGCTGGAGGTGGGGCTGACTCTCGAGAAAATAAGCGGCGGTGCCAAGGCTCACTGCTTTCTATACTTGGAGGATTTTTTTTGAATAATGGTCGGAATGAGAGGATTCGAACCTCCGACCCCTGCCTCCCGAAGGCAGTGCTCTACCAAGCTGAGCTACATTCCGATGGTTTGAAAAGGCCGCCCTGCGGCGGGCGCTAACTATAGCAAAGCGCTGTGACACGCTCAATATGCAGGCTTATCTCTGGTGGTGTTTTTGGCTTAGGTGTGTGCTGCAGGAGATTTGCCCGCAGCACATTGCGCGTCGGCCCGCTTATTGAACACCGCGGCTGGTGTTTTCCCAGTATGTGGCTCTGATGGCTTTTTTATCTGGCTTGCCGACGGGCGTCAGCGGGATCGCGTCGACGAAGTCGATGGACTTGGGCGCTTGGACGGAGCCCTTGGCGGCTTTAACGGCTGCCGTCAGTACGTCCCGAAGTGTGTCATCTCCGCTGACTCCGGGCTTCAGAACAATCACCGCTTTAACAGCCTCACCCCAGCGCTCATCAGGTACGCCAACTACGGCGACCTGTGCGACGGCCTCGTGACTGGACAGGACATCTTCCACTTCGCGGGGAAAGACATTGAAGCCACCCGTGACGATCATGTCTTTCTTGCGGTCAACAATGTACAGAAAGCCTTCGTCGTCGAAGCGGCCGATGTCGCCGGTGTGTAGCCAGCCACCGGCAAAGGCTTCTGCGGTTTGCTCCGGCAGGTCTTTGTAGCCTTTCATGACCAGTGGGCTGCGAACACAGATTTCGCCGGCGTCTCCCGCGGCAACTTCTTCGTTGTTGTCGTCGAGCAATGCCAAGTGTACCCACGGTGCAGGTCTGCCGCAGGAAGATAGTCGCTCGGGAACGGCGAGATCGTGCTCCTTGCGGGCGAGGTTGGTCAGCACCATCGGGGCTTCGGACTGACCGAAGAACTGATAAAAAATCTGCCCCCACTTTTCCAGTCCCTGCTTCAGGCGCGCCGGGCTCATCGGCGAGGCGCCGTAGAAAATGGTTTCCATGCTCGACATGTCGGCGGTCTCGGCGCGTGGCGAATCCAGCAGCACATAGAGCATGACGGGCACCAGCATGGTGGCGGTAATGTTGTATCGCTCCACCCAGTCAAAAAACAGGTCGGGGGTGAAGCCCGGCAGTACGTAGAAGGCCCCGCCTTTTTGCAGCACGGGAACAAAAAATGCGGCGGCAGCGTGGGACAGCGGCGTGGTAATCAGCATTCGCAGTTGTTCCGGAAACTCCCACTCGGCCGCCTGAATCATTGCCATATAGGCGGTGCCCCGGTGAGTGGACATGACGCCTTTGGGTTTGCCGGTCGTGCCGCCGGTGTAGTTTACCGAGCCCAGGTCTTCAGGGTGAATGTCGGGGGCAGACAGGGGCTGTGGCTGGAAGGTTTCTGCCAGGGCTAAATAGTCAGTGCCGATGTCGCTGGGGCCAAAGGCGAGGAGGTGTTTCAGGCCGGGAACCCGTTGTTTGAGTTCGGCCGCGCGTTCGCTGAAGGGGCCGGGGTCAAAGATCAGTACCTCGATATCGGCGTCTTCCAGTACGTAGGCATGATCGTCCAGCGAGCCCATTGGGTGCAGCGGTGTGCCGATAAATCCGGAGATTGAGATAGCTGCGGTGTTGGACAACACTTCCGGCCGGTTGCCGGAGATGATCGCGACACGGGTGCCTTTCCTGAGTCCCAATGAGGCAAGGGCCTGAATCAGTTTGCTGGTGGCTTCCCGCATTTCGGTGTAGCTGAGCGTGTGGCCGTCACCCATGAACAGGCAGGGCCGGTCGTGATAGCGATTAAGCCCTTCAATCAACAGCTGGGGCATGCAGACCGTTTCGTAGAGCGTGGATGGCGGCGTGTTGTTATTAGGCATGTTATTAGACATGTGATTGACCTTTTCCCGCGAAAGTAGAGCCTGAGTATAGTCAGCCTGCAGGGGCCAGGGAGTCATACGCATGAATGAGGTAGCCCGCTTTTTTTTGGTCCGCTGATCTAATCATGCTCTTTTTGCGTACAAGTGCAATTTTGGCCGAAAAAGCAGTCGCTGGTGGATGAGCTATGCTCAGGGAGGGCGCAGGAAAGCGCTAGCGAAAGAGAGGTGAAATGAACTACGGAGTCGTCAACGGGCGCATTGCACATGCGCTGGCCCTGGTGGGAGATCGCTGGTCACTGGCGATTCTTGGTGAGCTGTTTATCGGTTGGCGACGTTTTGAGGAGATTCGGCGGCGGTTGGGGATCAGCCGCGCAACCTTGACTCGCCGACTGGATGCCCTGATCCGCGACGGGGTGGTCGTCAGAAAGCTCTATTCCTCAAGCCGCTACCAATACGGTCTCAGCGACAAGGGGGAGGCCTTATGTCCTTTTATGCTGCTGGCGTGGCGCTGGGAGCAGGTTTGGGCTGATGCAGAAACACGGGGCGCTACGCCGGAACGGCTTTTTCACGCCGACTGTAACCAGCCGCTGCTGCCGGTGGCGAGCTGTGCTCACTGTCAGCAGTCCATTATGTCGGGGGATCTCGTTCTGAGTGAGGCGGTCCAGCAAAGCCCGATTTTTCACAGCGATATCCGCCCGACTGGACAGACGCGCCGCATGGGGGTGTCGCGGGCGGCGGGTGATGAGGATATCCATCTGCAAAGTGTGGCGGAGTTGATCGGCGACCGCTGGACGCTGCTGATAATGATGACGGTGTTCTTTGGCACTGGTCGGCACGAGGGGTTTACCCAGCAACTGGGGATTTCCAGTAACAGCCTCGCCTCGCGGCTGAATCGTCTGGTGGAGGTCGGTATTCTGGTTCGCTACGATTACCAGCTCAATCCCCCGCGCAGTGAATATGCGGCTACGGTCAAGGGGCAGGCCTTGTATCCGGTGATCATGGTGCTTCGGCAGTGGGCTGAGGACTGGGGAGACGGTCCCGCGCCGGCGCCATTGGTGCATCGCCAGTGCGGCAACGCCGCTGTATTGGCAGTGGAGTGCTCGCACTGTCATCATGTTGTGCGTCGGCAAGATATTCTTCTCGCGCCGCTCGAGCCTGAGTGCGCGACGGGCTGTGGCTGAATCGGTCTGACCGCGCTCAACGTACACGCCTTATTTGAGTATGGATTTGCCTGATAGAGAAGGGAGGCGTGTGTGGCGAAGGCGTGGATAAATGGCCTGATTGTATTGGTTTGTGTGGGCCTGGCCGGGGGCTTGGCCCTGGCGATTAGCGATAGCGGACTGCGGTGGGCGGGATGGCCGCTGCCGCTGGTCTGTGCCGCGATGGCATTTGCCGTTCAGTGGCTGGTATTCGTTCCATCTTTTCTCGGGCAGAGCGAGCATTACTACGATCTTACCGGCAGTCTCACCTATCTGCTGCTGGTAACCTTTGCCCTGTCGATATCCACCTCCTTGAATGCAGAATGGAATGCACGCGCCTTGCTGTTGTGTGCGATGGTGTGGGTGTGGGCGCTGCGCCTGGGGAGCTTTCTGTTTTTGCGTATCCAGCGAGCCGGCAAAGATGGTCGCTTTGACGAAATTAAACCGTTTTTCTCGCGCTTTCTGCTTACCTGGACATTGCAGGGATTGTGGGTGTTCGTCACCTTGGCGGCTGCTTTGGCGGCAATCTCTGCGGGGCAGGTGGTGCCGCTGTCGTGGCCCGCGTTGGTGGGCTTTGCACTTTGGCTTGGTGGACTGTCTCTGGAAGCGGTCGCCGATGCGCAGAAGACGGCGTTTAACCGAAATCCCGTCAATGCCGGTCGCTTTGTAAATGTCGGCTTGTGGCGCTGGTCCCGGCACCCAAACTATGCGGGGGAAATCCTGTTGTGGCTCGGCGTTGCCGTTGTCGCAATGCCTGCCTTTGTGGGCTGGCAATGGTTGGCGCTGGTATCGCCGCTGTTCGTCTATCTGCTGCTAACCCGCATCAGCGGCATTCCTCTGTTGGAGCGGCGCGCCGATGAAAAGTGGGAAGGCGATCCCGACTATTGGCACTACAAAGCCGTAACCCCGGTGTTGTGGCTGCGGCCGCCCGATGCGTCAGGGCCTGAGAAGGGGCTTGACCCGTGATTACTCTGTAATGATAATAATTCGCATTATTGTCATTGAGCGAGCAAGCCGGTGGAACAGGATCCTCAGCAGTACCCCCAACGTCAGATCACCATCGACGGAGATACCGTGGACAGTCAGGAGCTGGTTAACCCCGGCTCCCCGCTGAAAATCCGCCATGCCGATCAGCAGTATCTGTTGCGGGTGACGCGACAGGGCAAACTCATTCTGACCAAGTAGCCAGGACGCTTTACGGCCTATGCTGGGCGGTTACTGCGTCCGGCGAAGTCGTCGTGCCGTCGAATTGTCTGGTAAGCGGCCACAGCAGGTGCGAATTCAGCGGGCGTGCTGGCATGCAGGATTACGCCGTAGGCCCCTGCGGAAAATTGGTCTTGAATACGCTGGGCAGCATAGCTTGCAGTGCCGATGGCAGAGGGCAGCCAGTGTTCAGGCATCAAGGTTTTAATCTCGGCCAATTGTTCCAGCGTGGCGACGCTGTCGATGCCGCCGGGCATGTTGGCGATCAGAGGGTGCTTGCGGAAGGCGTCAAGTTGTTCCGGGTCCCAGTCATTGATGGCAAACAGCATTTCGCCGTAACCGGGTGCCTGTAGATAGGTTGCCATGCGCGCGACATCCAGCCGAAGTCGCTGTTCTTCACTGGGGTCGACACCCACTGCCAGTACACTCCAGACTTTGACGCTGTCCGGGTCTCGCCCCGCGGCCTCGGCGCCCTCCCGAACCAGATGAATTGCCCGTTTCAGGGCGTCATCGCTGAGAAAGGTGTGCAAAATGACACCGTCGTAAACGCTACCCGCAAAGCGCAGACTCTTGGGGCCAAAGCCTACGAAGAGCTGCGGAATGTCTTCATCCAGCCAGTCCGCCATATGCAGGTAGGGGAATTTTCCCAGCGGACCGTCGTAGCCCATCACCCGCTCGCCCCGCCAAAGTTGGCGCATCATCGTATAAAAGTCCCGAAGCTGGGCATTGCTCACGCTGTCCAGTCCCCAAAGCTGCTGCCGAATACCGACCCCCCGCGCAATACCCAGGGCAAAGCGACCCTGCGATAAACGCTGGGCTGAGCTTGCCATCGCCGCGACGCCCATAGGGTGGCGGGTGTTGATGTTGGTGGCGGCGGTGCCGATATGAATGCGCTCAGTGACGGCGGCGGCCGCGCCTATGCTTACACCGGCTTCCTTGGCGTCGAAGCGTTCTGATATCCAGGCGCTGCCCAGCCCAAGGGCCTCGGCATCGCGGACTTCACGAATCAGCTCAGCCGGTTGTTCGCTGTGGCCGGGGAGCAGGTAGCAGGCGAGTTCGGGATAAAGCGTGGTCGTCATCGGGTGTCCTATTGTTATGTTATCGCGATGTTGAGTGTAGAACGGCGTCGCTGCGCGTCAATGAATCCTCTTCAGCGGCCTTATCCTTTGAGGGGCTGAGCGAGAATCCACAGGCCAAAGCCGGTAAACAGAATCATCAGCGCCAGCATGGGAAACTGACTGAGCGTTGCCTGCTTGCGGCTGTTGAAACAGCGCAGCGCTTCGGCATGTGCCAACCAGACGCTGGCTACGTGGCCGATCAGAATCAGCCAAACCTGACTGTCCCAGACAAAGCCCATGTCGGGAATGATTGGGAGACGCCCGGTGATGGCATTGCCGAAGATATTCCAGCTCCAGCCAAACGGGTCTGAGATCAGCCCGCGAATCTTGACCCCCTGGTTCAGCAGGAGGGTGTAGTAGTGGGTGATGTGGTAGACCAGTGCAATCGGTAACAGGCTGTAGCTGAACTGGGCGGTGAGGGTCGTCATCGACAGCGAGCTGCGGGTGATCAGCTTACCCAGCCAGAGGAATAACAGGAAAACACCGAGATAAAGCAGCGGCGAAATCAGCAGGCAGAAAATTTCGTAGGCCACAAACCACGGCCGCAGATAGGGATAGGCGTAGATCGGGTGTTCACCCAGTAGCGGGGTCAGGATCTGCAGAGGATCTTTCCAGAAGTGGCCGAACCAAAGCTGGGTTTCCCGCAGGCCATCAAAGGCCGTGGACGACAGCATAAACAGAATAAACAGCAACAGGCTGGGATGGTCGGCGCGCTGGCCCAGCAGGCCGGCAAAGGGCAATTGCAGTACCCAGCGCTGCTGTTCATCGCGCTGTAGTGGTGCCATGCGACCAATAAGGCGAAACAGCACGGCAAACAGATCGCCGCTGTAAAACCAGCGTTGAATGCCAAACAGGTAGACGCCGGTCAGTGTCAGGGCCGTGTAGCAGAGCAGAATCAGTGACAGTGAAAAGGGTCGGGTATCACCGAACAGTTCAATGATGATGAAGACCAGGTACTGAGCCAGTGCAGGCCAGTAGGCGAGCCTTTCCGGGTAGCGAAAGCGGCCTTCCCGAAGTGTGGTGCAGTGGCGACTCAGCAGTTCGGCAACAATGCGCCAGGGATTGAGCGTTTCATACCAGCAGCCGACCAGTGCACTCAGATAACAGCCTCCCAGCGCAAACACGATCCAGAAATAGGTCATGTTGATGTTGCGGTAGCTGTCCTGATTGCCGATCAGCCCGGCAATAATAGCCAGTGCAAAACTGCCGACCATCACTGACTGCAGGCCGCGGTGCAGCCATGTTGCGACGGGGCCGTTTGGTTTACCCAAAACCAGGCGCCGTGCTTGTCGGTCACCGGTGTCTTCGCGAAGGAAGAAGGCGAGCACGACGAAGGACAGCGCCAGCGCTGCCATGGCCCCGTAGATATACATCCAATAGGGCATGGGCAACTGATAGGGCTGGCCAAAGGAGTGTGCTTCAACCGGGGTCGCCAGCAGCGCCCCGATGAAGCCAGTCAATGTTGTGCGTTTCATCGCCGGGGATACACTTCCAGTGAGCCGAACTGCAGGTCGCTGCCGTGCAGCTCGAGCATGAAGCGTCCGCTATTCTCGGCGGTAAAGCGCAAAACAGCGGTGGCACCAGAGGGCAGCACAAGGTGTTTCTCGTAGCCGTGGACGTGCATGGCATCGTCCTGGTCACTGAACACATCAAGCTGCACGGTATCGCCCTGATACGCAGTCAGTGTCTCCGGTCCTTGATACTGACCATCCACAAATGACAGGCGATAGTGGCGGGTCTGAGGCTCGGTTGGCGCGCCGCTTACGGGCTTCAGCCACCACCACAGTCCCGCCAGTACAGCCACCGCAACGGCGGGAAGCAAGAACTTACGCATGGCAAGTCCTTACTGCAGGTTGGCGCGATTGTAAGAGCGCTCCCAGGTCTGCAGATAGGCCTCTGCAGAGTTGTAGAGTGCATCCAGCGCCTCCTGACCGCCTTCCAGGCGCACTTCTTCCACGTAGTCGGCAACCAGACCGTAGTTGGCCATACCCACTTCATCGATGTGCCAGTACTTGCCGCTCTCCGGGATGGTCAGCATCTCAACCGTGACCGGGTCGAAGTTATTGTACTTCTCGCCCCAGTCGTCGCCCTGGAACAGCACAAAGGGATATTGCACCGGCTCGGAATCACCGCCACGGGGATTGGCGTGTCCGCCAAAGCCGTTGCCGTCAACACCAAAGCCCAGGCCGAGAACCGAGTCGCTGACCCCGGCTTTTTCGCGCCAGAACTTCAGCTTTTCCAGAAACTCGACGTGCTTGATGCCGGTATCTTTGTAGGGATAGATAACGCCACCATTCTTCAGGATTCGCGCAGCCTGATCGCTGGTCAGACCACCGTGGGCGTCATGCGATGACACCATCGGGTAAGCAGGGGTCCGCTGCTCGGCAAGATCCAGCATGATGTCTTTACTGTGGTAGGCCGCGTGGTCAATATCCATGACCATGCCGCGGTCCATCATGGCATTGAGCGCGTATTCGCCCAGCTCGGTCACCGTACGGGAATTACACTGCACTCTATCCGGGTAGAGCGGAAGGGCTAAACCCTTGGTGATATCAAGGACAAGGCTGGTCAGCGGGTCGCCGCCGGTGCCGGGCAGGCTGGTCACAATCTTCAGGCCAGGCTCGCGAACCATCGGCTCACTCTCTGGATAGTCCCGGCAATCGGTGGTTTTCCAGAACGAGCCGGTATCGATCAGGTTCAGCAGGTTCATAATATCGCTGAAAATGCCGGTTCCGCCGAGTGCGCTGTCAATGTCGTGATAGGCGTAGAGGTGACGAACACCCAGATCCCACAATTCCTGAAGCTTGTCGTCAATCTGCTCGCGGTCACACTTGGGGATTTCGATATTGCCGAGCAGCATGGTCATACCGCAGTCAAAAACCTGCGCGGCTTCCATACCCAGCACTACTGCCAGTTTGCCGTCGTTGATGACTTCTCGGGCCTGCTGCGGACTGGTAACAATACGATACCAGCCTTCACCGGGGCCGCCGTACTGCGCATCAATATAGTCCTGCAGCTCATACATGTACTTGATCTGCTTGATGGCGATACTCATATCGTTACAGTCGGCGGTAAGGTTGCCCGAATAGATGGTGCCGACGGTACACAGCCCGGCGATGTTGGTGCCGTGGTTAACCATAATGCGTAGGCCAGCGAGCCAGGCGCGTTCTACCCACTTGTAATACATCACGGTATGGGTGAGCGAGTGATTGGTTGGCCAGTCGATAAACGTCGGCCACCCCTCGGTTTCATGGGTAGGGGAGGCGCCGGAAACAAGAATGACATCCGCGCCGCGTATGCCACCCGGGCCATGGAAGTCAGCGCAGTCGGCCAGTGCGTGGCTGACGCCGAAACGGTGGAACGCTTCACCGTAGAGAACGCCACCGGCCGACGGGCCAACATCTCCCGCATAGGACAACTCGCTGCTCATGCCCATGTGATTGTGGATATCGGCAAAGCCGACGACGGGTTCATCGGCGCCTTTCCCTTTATAAGTGTCACCAATGACTGAGGTGGGCATTTCCGGGTAGGTTTTACAGCCTTGGCTGGCGGTAAAGCTGAATGCGCTGGGGGTATCCGCTGTGCTCAGCGTGCTGTCGCCAGCGCTGAGATAGCGCTCGTCGGTTTCCGAGTAAACGGTGAAGGTTTTGGCTGTGTTGTCGAACTCCAAGGTCCAGATAGCATCGTTACTGGGTTCTTCGTCGACGCGAACGGACGATCCATCGCTGGTCAGGAATTGGCCGTCGCTGGTGTAGAACAAGTATTTGCCGAGCGTGGCTGCCTGCATGAAGAACGGTTCGGCTTCAATGGCCGAACTGCTGAGTACGGTGTCCTCGCCATCGATCCCCGCATAGCGATCATCAGCCGACTGCATAGTGAAGCAGTGGCTGGCCAGTGAGTAGCGATTTTCGATGCGCGGTTCACTGCTTCCACCGCCATTACTACCACTGGATGAGCTGCCTCCACCACAAGCACTAAGCAGCGCTACAGCGGTGAGGCCAAGAATTGCAAACTTGGCTGTCATGAAGTCTCTCCCTCGTTGAAATACTGCCTTGTGACAGCGATAAGGGCTCGGTCGCGGCCCTTTTTTATGCCTTATTATGTCGCAACGCACCTTAATTGTGCGTTAGTAAGGCCTCGCTGTCACCTCCCATTTGGGTTAGATCGGAAAAAATCGTGCAGCGGTAGGGGAAAATGTACTGAAATGCCGCGATCAGCCGCTTTCTAGGGCTGCACGCTTCATCTCGTTTGCAAGAGGTGTGCCCAAGTAGCGGTCGATACCGGCGTGCGCCAAATAGATGACCGGGGTCAGTATCAGTGCCATGGTGAACTTGTAGAGGTAATTGACCACGCCGATGGCGAACACCAGCGAGAGCGGCCAGTCGGCACCGACGTAAAAAGCAATAAACAGGACGACGAAGCTATCGATAAATTGGCTGACTAACGTTGATCCAGTGGCGCGAAGCCAGATCAGTTTCTCGCCGGTGTATTGTTTGATGCGGTGGAAGACGGCGACGTCGATAATCTGCCCGATCAGGAAGGCAACCAGAGAGCCGATAATAATCCACAGGCCTTGGCCGAAGACCAGCCGGTAGGCGTAATCGTAGTCGCTGACTTTGTCGCGGATCGCCAACTGTTCGGCGGCGGGCAACGCTGGACTGATATGGGACTGCGGCCAGAAGTCGGCGGGCGTGAGTTCGATGCCGGCGTAAAACATGGCAAAGGCGTAAAGAATCAGCCCTGCCGTAAGATAGGAGAGCATCCGGACGCCTCGGGCGCCGTAGTATTCGTTGATCAAATCCGTCAGCACAAACACGAAAGGCCAGAGCAGTACGCCAGCGGTGAGATTGAAGGAGAGCTGATCGACGCCAAAAAAGCTCAGCGACAGCGGTTCAAGACCAAGGCTTTGTTCGAGTGAAAAGATTTTGACGCCGATAAACTCGGCAATCAGCGCATTGGCAACAAAGAAACCCGCCATCACAATAAACAGGCGGATGGCTTTGTTGCTTACAATGGTATCGATCATTAACAGGCCGCTCGTACAGTGTGGTCGTCAAGCATAGGGGAAACCATGACATTTAGCGAAACGGGCCACAAGGCCGTGCGGGTATTGATTACGGGCGCTTCGCAGGGCATTGGTGCGGCGATTGCCCGACAGTTTGCCAAGCCCGGGGTGACCTTGCTGCTGGTGGCTCGCAATGCGGGAAACCTGCAGTCCGTCGCCAGGGAATGCGGGACCGCCGATCGGGTAGAGACCTACGCTTGTGATGTTGCTGAGGCTGAAGCGGTGTCGTCGTTGGCGACGGCGGTGACCGCGGATGTCGGCGGCGTTGATGTTCTCATTAATAATGCCGGCTGCTGGCATGGACAGCCGGTGGCTGACATGGCCGTCGATGATTTCGATCGCGTGGTAGCAAGTAATTTGCGCAGTGTTTTCCTGATGACTCGCGCCTTTTTACCGGCGATGCAAGCGGCTGGGCGCGGCGATATCTTCAATATGGTGTCGACGGCGGGGTTTGAGGGTTATGCCGGTGTTTCGGCCTACTGCGCTGCCAAGCATGGTGTGCTGGGTTTCAGTAAGGCGCTGCGCGAAGAGCTGCGAGATGACGATATCCGCGTGTGTTGTGTCTCGCCGGGGCCGACGTGGTCGCCCTCATGGGAAAATAGCCATGTTCCCGAGACCGCCCTGATGCCCACCGATGATGTCGCCCGCGCGTTCTGGAATCTGTATACGATGGATCGCAACGTGGTGACCGAGAATATGGTGCTGCGTCCACGGCAGGGCCACATCAGCAGCTAATCTGGCGGCCGCCTGCACTCACCCAGTGCGGGCAGCGGGGCTTGCTGCTAAAGTGTATTCGCTGAGTACATGCAGCCTGATGGTGCTGTAGAACAATAATAATGATGAGCGAGGCGAGTGATGGCGAGATCCGGTACGTTTTTCCGAACCTGTAATCTCTGTGAGGCGATGTGCGGCGTGGCGATTACGCTGGACGACGAGAAGATTGTCTCGATTAAAGGCGATGAGCAAGACCCTTTCAGTCGCGGGCATATCTGTCCCAAGGCTCTGGCACTGAAAGACTTATACGAAGACCCCGACCGCCTGAAAAAGCCCATGGAAAAGCGCGATGGCCAGTGGCACGAGCTGGACTGGGAGACGGCGCTGGACAGAGTTGCCGAGCGGATTTCTGATCTGCAAGCACGGCATGGCAAGAATGCGCTGGGGGTCTATCTGGGCAACCCGAATGTTCACAACCTGGGTGGCACATTGCTGAATGGCGGTTTTTTGCGTGCGCTGAAAACACGGAATAAATTTTCGGCGACGTCCGTTGATCAGCTCCCGCATCACATTGTGGCGTGGAAGCTGTTTGGTCATCAGCTGCGTATTCCGGTGCCGGATATCGATCGCAGTGATTATTTTGTCATTATGGGCGGCAACCCGCTGGCGTCTAACGGCAGTATTATGAGTGTTGCTGATGTGCGTGGGCGGCTAAAGGCGGTGAAAAAGCGCGGCAAAGTGGTGGTGATTGACCCGCGCCGCAGTCAGACGGCAGAGCTTGCAGACCAACACCATTTCATTCGCCCGGGTAGCGATGTGCTGCTGCTGTTGGCGATGCTCAATCACCTGTTTCAATCACAGCAGATCTCGCTGAAGGCCTGCGAGGGACTGCTGGATACCGACCCCATGACCTTGGCGAGTGACTTCGCCCCATACACGCCCGAGCGGGTGGCCGAGTCGACGGGTATCAGTGCCGCGGCGATACGGCAGTTGGTTGACGAGTTCTGCGCGGCGGAGGCGCCGGTACTGTATGGCCGGATGGGAGTGTCGGTACAGGAGTTCGGCGCACTGTGTCAGTACCTGATTATGCTGTTCAATATCTTGACCGGTACTCTCGATAAAGCCGGTGGTCTGATGTTCAGTACGCCTGCCGCGAATATTCTGCCGCAGACCGGTCGCGGCAATATGGGGCGTTTCCACAGCCGGGTACGTCAGCTACCCGAGTTTAATGGTGAATTGCCGGTCTCGGCGCTGGCGGAAGATATTGCCACACCTGGCGATGGGCAGATCAAAGGGATGATTCTGGTTGCCGGGAATCCGGTACTGTCCACGCCGAACGGAGAGCAGCTCGATCGCGCTTTTGCCGGTCTGGACTTGTTGGTGTCGGTCGACTTTTATCTTAATGAGAGCAGTCGTCATGCGGATTTTATTTTGCCGCCGGTCAGTCCGCTGGAACGGGAACATTTCGATATCATCTTTAACCTGCTGGCGGTACGTAACAACGCCCGATATGCCCCGGCATTGTTCAAGGCGGGCCCCGATGCGAGGCACGATTGGCAAATCCTGCTCGGCTTGAGGGATCGCCTCGCGCCGCCCCGGTCCTTGAAGGAGCGCTTGGGACGGCAGCTCGAACGACGCCTCGGCCCCGGCGGAATGCTCGCCTTACTCCTGCGTCGCGGCCCCTACGGTGCCGGTTGGCGGCCGTTTTCGGGCTTGACCCTGGCCAAACTGAAGGCCGCGCCACACGGCATTGATCTGGGGCCGCTGCAGCCCCAACTGCCCGCTGCGCTGTTCCATAAAGATAGAAAAATTCACCTCAATACCGATTTTTTCCTGGCAGATCTGCCGCGTGTCGACGCACGTTTTTTTGGCGGCGATGCGCAGAGCCCGTTCGTATTGATTGGCCGCCGGGATGTGCGCAGCAATAATTCCTGGCTACATAACAGCCAGCGCCTGGTGAAGGGAAAAAACCGCTGTACTGCGCTGCTGAACCCTGACGATGCCCGGCGTTTGGGGGTGAGTGATGCCGGCAAAGTGCGCGTGCACTCGCGCGTAGGCAGTGTGGAGGTGGTCGCCGAAGTCAGCGATGAGGTCATGCCCGGCGTGATCAGTATTCCTCATGGTTGGGGGCATCACGGTGAGGGTACCGCGTGGCGATTGGCGGAGGCGAACGCGGGCGTGAGCGTGAATACGCTGACGGATGACTACTTTATTGATGTGCTGTCGGGCAATGCTGCATTGAATGGCGTGCCTGTCAGTGTCGAGCCCATTAGTGCATGATTCGCGGCACGACTCTTGCGTGAGGGAATGACTGTTGATGTAACGCATGTCAACATTCGCCCCGCGGAGCATGTCGTCCCGTAGCGCGATGGACCGAACGATACACAGAATGCTGGAGACCTGTGAATGAAAACGAAAGCCCCCTTACTTCTTCCCCTGGCCGTTTCGGCCGTGTCGGCATTATTTGCGACGCCGAGTTTCGCGCAAGCTGACAGCCGGGTGATGCTTGAAGAGGTTGTTGTCACTGCGCGGCGGCGTGAGGAAAGTTTGCAGGACACGCCCGTGGCGGTCTCTGCGCTGGGCAGCGATATGCTCGACAACATGGGTATCAGCGACATAGAAGATGTGGAAACCCTGGCGCCCAGTCTGCAGTTTTCCCAGACCAACTACAAAGCGCCTGCCATTTTCATTCGCGGTGTGGGGCAGCGTTCGGGCAACCCGGTGCTGGACCCGGGTGTCGGCATGTACCTCAATGGTATCTACGTACCGCGCTCCGACGCCCAGTTGCTGGATGCCGTTGATGTCGCGTCTATTCAGGTGCTGCGTGGCCCTCAGGGCACATTGTTCGGCAAGAACAATGTCGGTGGCGCGATTCTGGTGGATTCGAAAAAGCCCTTCACCGACGACTATGAATTCGGTGTAAAACTCGGGGCAGGGAGCTACGGTCAGCAAAACGTCAAACTGGACGCCAACCTGCCAATCAGCGATGACCTTGCCGTGCGCGTGGCGTTTAACAGCAAGCGCAGCGATGGCTCAATCGATAATACTGCGGCGAATAACGCGCTGTTTGATCAGGACCGCATGGCCCTGTCGTCGCGGCTGATCTGGTATGTGAATGACGATGTAGAAGTGGACCTGTTTGGTTTCCTCAGCCGAATTGATGAGCGCGGCTCGCCCTACAATTGTGCCTTCCAGAACAATGGCGCCATTCTGACCTCGGGGGTGTATCGCGGCGCCGAAGATATGAGTCTTGAAGAAGCTTGTGATGCCAGCTCGGCACAGGCCAAGGACTTTGAAGTCAGCCTCAACCCCGAAGACAGCGTGTATGCCATCGACAATCACATGATTGCCTTGACGCTGCGGGCGCCGGTTTCTGACTGGCTGGATATTGAGAGCATTACCAGCTACGCCATGCAGGACAATATTTACATCGGGGGGGACTCCGATGGCACCGGTATTCGCGCCGTTGCAGTAGGGCCCGCTGCGGGCTATCAGGTGCTGAACGGCTCGGACAAAACCGTTGGCGATGCCAAGCGCGAGCAGTTTTCGCAAGAGATCAAGTTTAACGGCAGCGCCTGGGATGAGCGCCTGAACTACACCTTCGGCCTGTTCTACGCAGAAGAGTCTCTCGACAATGCTCTGGACGGTACCGAGGTGGGTGACAATGGTCTGGTCGCAATCAAGCCCGAGGGGGCTGTCGGCATCGATATTCCCATCTCGGCACTGGCGGTGTTACCGGTGCAGGCGAACATGGTTAACATCGCCGACTACGAGAATACCACCAAGGCCGCATTTGCTCAGGGAACCCTGGATCTGGCCGAGAACTGGCAGCTGACACTTGGGGTGCGTTACACCGAAGAGGAGCGGGCGTCGGTGCATGTGCAGGGCACGCCGGATTACGGCGAATATGCCAGCCGGCTGAACGCACAGATTGGCAGTGATCTCGCCATTCTGGCACCGGTTTTCCATCTGGGCGACGGTATTTATTCTCCGGTCTCCAGAGCCCAGTATCTTGCCTATGACGCGCCTGAGGTGCCGTTGATCTTTGGCCCCAAGCTGCGTGGCGACACCGACTTTGAAGAGTGGACACCGAGTTTGACGCTGAACTATCTGGCCGGGGATGAGCTGCTGGAATCGCTGAATCTAGACAGCTTGATGGTGTATGCGACGGTGAGCAGGGGCTTTAAGTCTGGCGGACTCGATGTGCGCACCACACAGACTGAGTCGGAGATTAAACAGTTCGAGCCCGAGCAGGTGCTGAACAAGGAAATCGGCTTCAAGCTGGATGCCTTTGACCGCCGACTGCGCTTCAATGTTGCCGCCTATCAGATGGATTACACCGATTTGCAGGTGGCACTGTATGAGGTGGGCGCCACCGATACCGAAGTAGTGCAGTTCACCGGTAACGCCGGTGAGGCGGTGGTTGATGGTTTTGAACTTGAGCTGACGGCCTTGCTGGGGCCGTTCACCATCAACGCCAATGCCGGGTATACCGATGGTGATTTCTTGGAATATAACCTGGGCACGAATACCGACGACGGCTTCGCTATTGTTGATCGCAGTGGCGAGGCGTTTCCCCAAGTGCCGCAGAACGTGCGCGGTCTGAATATTCAGTACGACTGGGATTCGCCTATCGGGCTGATCGTGCCCCAGCTTCAGTACTACTATAGTGATGAGATCTTCATCGGCACCGATTACCTCAGTGGCAACTATGCCAGCTCAACGGTCAGCCAGTACGAGCTTTACAATGCGCGCGTCCGCTGGGAAATCAACGAGCAAATGGGGCTGGGTGCCTACGTCAACAACATTAAAGACGAGCCCTATTTCGTTGGGGGGATCGCGGTGACCAGCGTGATTGGGGTTGCGAACCGGGTGCCGGGTACGCCCCGCGAGCTGGGCGTGGAATTCAGCTACCGTTTTCAATAAGCAGACAGCGTGAGCGGCTTGGCAGCGTTGAACGCTGCCAAGCCGTAGTTTTTTAGCAGGAGTAGTGTAATGAAACGTATTTTGGTCGGGCTGGCTGCAGCGCTGTGTCTGCTGATCGCCGTTCTGGTCGTAAGAACGCTGCAATTTGTGCCGCCAGAACAGGCGGTAGGGAATTCACTGGTAGAGGTCGAGTGGCAGGCTGAGCCGCTTGTTGGCGGGCTCGCGGCAGCCCTGCGCTACCCCACCATTTCCTATGACGATCCCCAAAAAGTTGATCAACAGGCGTTTGCCGATTTCCACGACTTTCTACGCCAGCGTTTCCCGCAGGTGTTTGAAACACTCTCGGTACAGCGTTTTGATAACAGCCTGCTGCTGCATTGGGCGGGCGCTGATTCGGCTGCCAAGCCGATTATGCTGATTGCGCATCAGGACGTTGTGCCGGTGATTCCCGGTACGGAAGAGGACTGGAGCTACCCGCCGTTCAGCGGCACGCTGGTTGACGGTTATATCTGGGGCCGTGGGGCGCTGGATGACAAAGCCAGTCTGATGGGGATACTGGAGTCTGCCGAGCGTTTGCTGGGCGAAGGTTTTGTGCCCCCTCGCGATATCTATCTCGGCTTCGGCGCTGACGAAGAAGTCGGAGGCGAAGGCGCCAAAGCCATGGCTGCCTGGTTGGGTGAACGTGGTATCTCCCTGGCGTTTTTGCTGGATGAGGGCGGGGCGATTGCCAAGGGGATGTTGCCCGGTGTCGATGAACCGCTTGCCCTGATTGGTCCGGCAGAAAAAGGCTTTCTCAGTCTCGAGTTCAGCGCGTCTGGCGGTGGTGGACATTCGTCCATGCCGCCGCCACAAACGGCGGCGGGTGTGATTGCGGCGGCTGTTGCCCGTCTGGAAGCCAATCCGCTGCCAGCGACCCTGGACTATACGGTGGATTTTATCCGCTATCTCGGCGATGCCATCCCGTTTTATCAGCGCCTGTTGTTTGCCAATACCTGGTTGTTCGGCCCGCTGCTGGAGCGGCAGTTGGCTGCAGAGCCGGCGATTAATGCGGGGCTGCGCACCACAACGGCAGTCACCATGCTGCAGGGCAGCGTGCAGGATAATGTGTTGCCGATTAAGGCCAGTGCCGTCGTCAACTTCCGTATTCTGCCGGGCGATACGGTAGAGTCGGTGATCAAGGCGGTGACCGCAATTGTTGATGACCCCCGGGTGAGCATTCGCCCCTATGGCGGCTTTGGCAGCAACCCGTCCAAAGTGGCTTCACCCGATTCTGCAGGCTTCCGTGTGCTGGGTGAACTGGTTTCACAAATTGCCCCGGAGGCCATTGTGGCGCCGCGTTTAGTCGTGGCGGCGACGGATGCGCGTCATTACGAGGCGGTCGCTGAGAATAGCTACCGTTTTGTGGGGTTTGAAATCGGTCCCGAAGAAATGCGCGGGATTCACGGTACCGATGAGCGGGTATCACAAGCCAGTTATGTGCAGGCGGTAAGGATTTACTATCACCTGCTGCGCCGTGCGGGAGAGTTGTAGCTGCCGCTCTCGCCATAAAACGGCGACTGGGTAGGTATTTTTTATGCATTAATCCGCTAGAGTGTGCTGCCCAGTCATCTTGCTCACTCTGGAGGAGTTTGTGCAATACCCCGTCGATCCCGATTTTCCCCGCAGTGATGAAGATCGTGAGCTGATTGCGCCGCTGGCCAGCTTGCCTGTGCGGCCCGTATTTATCATGGGCCTGCACCGATCGGGCACCACGTTTCTCTACGACAGTGTGGCCCGTGCTTTCCCGCTTTCCCAGCTAAGCCTCTACCGACTTTTTTACTATCGGCGCTTGCTCTGCAACGCAAGAGACGGACAAGCAGACGTGGATCAGCGGAAACTGGATGCCTGTTTTGCGGCACTGGGCATTCGCGACCGCAAAATTGACAGCGTGCCGGTCGCGGCCGATGAGGTGGAAGAGTACGGTTTTCTGCTGCGTCGATTGGGAGGCAGTTTCAAGCTTAGTGATGATACAGCGCCACTGTTTGAGGAAATGTGCCGCAAGCTGTTGGCCCTGGAACCCGACAGCGAAGCGGTATTGCTCAAAAACCCTTGGGATACCGCGAATGCGCGCTGGATTGCCGGGCGCTATGAGCAAGCCCGGTTCATTTATATCAGTCGCGAACCGATTGCGGTGTTAAACAGCATGCTCAATGCATTTCTCGCCTACCTCGACGGTCCTCAACACTACTTGGAAATGCTGCTGGATACAGGCAATGGTCGTAAGGGATATCGCAAGGGCTACCTGATTTGGTTGTTGATGCGTGGTCTGCGAACAGTGCTGGGAGAACGGGCGATAGCGCTGCTCGCTCGGCCCATGCTGGCCAGACACGTGGCCAGGGAAGTCGTCAGTTATCGCCAACAACTGGCAGCGATGCCGGGCGATCAGGCCGTAGAGGTGGACTACGCACAGCTGGTGCAAAACCCCGGCGAGACAATGACGGCGCTGGCGGGGTTTCTGGACTTACCCCTGCGCAATGTCGACGAGTTGGGCTTGCGTGCGGCGAAGCCCCGGCATTCAGTGCACCCGATTCTGAAGGCGTATGAGGCATCCTTGAACAGGCAGGTTGATAAGGCAATGCGCGCCGCCAAGCCAGCCTGATAGGCTGCTTTCTTCAGTCACCATTTTGTCTATTTTCTTGACGTTGCTGTCAGTATTTTGCCTGTCCGCCGCGACTCTTCTGGTAATGATATTGCTTCTTGTTATAACTTATTGATTCCCTTGAGGAAGGTGCTCCTTCGCTTGCTACTACAACACATTTTTACATTATTGTGTGTGTCACAGTTCGGTGTAAGTGTGTAGTAATGCGTTGAAAAATAAGGGAAAATTCGTATTTTCATGTTTTCTCTGTGATGTGTATCACGCCTGTCCAATCGCCTATCTCTCTATTATCGACCTAACGAACAGCCAAGCCGACGCCACGCGCTGTTCCTTCTCAATAATAAGAAACTTCGCAGACCAAGAACTCCCGCTTGCCGTGAGAAGAGTTCGTCTGTTTAAAAATTTGCCTAGCCGAGAGACGACTACGATGGAACAGCCGCCGCCCCAACAAACGGACTACAACAAGCCGCAGAGCAAACGGGAAAGACCTGCTCCGCTGAACACCGAACCCTTCCGCCGTCCAGGCACTACGCCATCGGATGACGAGGCATTTAATCGACTGCTACCCATCGCAAGTGCTCAACGCGGCATGTGGATGGGTGAGAAAATCGGCCCCAGCGATGCAGTCTACAAGCTGGCTGAATATGTGGATATTGGCGGTGACGTCGATGTGCCGACGTTTCTGAAAGCCAGTCAGCTGCTCACGAAAGAGGCGGAATCCACCCGCGTGCAGATTGTGGAGACCGCAGAGGGTGCGCGCCAGTTAGTCAATGAACAGTATCCGGGTGAATTCCCTTTCCTCGATTTCAGCGCCGAAGACGATGCAGAGGCGCACGCTCTGCGCTGGATGAATGATGAGGTCTCGCGTCCCGTGGACCTGGAGCGAGAAGCCCTTTGGCTGGGCGTACTGATCAAGTTATCTGAACAGCGTTATTTCTGGTATCAGCGCTGTCACCACATCACCTTGGACGGCTTTGGCGGCGGTTTGTTGGCCCGTCGTCTGGCGGATATCTATAACGGCCTGCTCGCTGGCGGCGACATCGGAGAAAGCCCGTTTCTGCCGTTGGTGCAGCAGTTGGAAGAAGAAAAGGCCTACCGGGAGTCATCGCGTATTGAGCGCGATCGCGACTATTGGAAGTCTCAACTGGCCGGCCTGCCCGATGCCATTTCCCTGTCGCAGCGCAGTGCTCCGCGCAGCGGCGGCCTGCGTCGCAGCGCGCTGGTCCTGTCGCTGGAGCGCTCCGCACAGTTGCGTGACATCGCACAGCAGGCGGGGGGAAGTGTGCCGCAGCTGTTGATCAGCATGCTGGCGGCGTATACCTATCGAATGAGTGGTCAACAGGATCTGGTCTTCGGTATGCCGGTGACGGCAAGGGTGAATCGTCGTCTGCGCAGCATTCCGTCGATGATGGCGAATGCCGTGGCGATTCGCTTGGCGATGGGCGATGAGCAGAGTCTTGTCGAGTTGCTGGGGCAGACGGCCAAGGTCGTGCGCAGCGCGCTGCGCCATCAGCAGTATCGCTACGAAGAGCTGCGGCGCGATCTCGGTCTGCTGGGCAGCGGCCAGCAGATTTCCTGGATGGGCGTGAATATCGAGCCCTTTGATTATGACTTTGGCTTCGGCGGCCACCATTGCAGTATTCACAACCTCTCCAATGGCACTGTTGAAGACATGACCGTGTTTGTCTTTGACCGTGGCGAAAAGCAGGGGCTGCACATTGTTATCGATGCCAACCCGGCGCTGTACAGCCAGTTGGAACTGGATGAGCATCGCGACCGCCTCGGTCGTCTGGTCGAGGCCATGATTCAGGCGCCGAACAGCCCTATTGGTGACTTCGATCTGTTGTCGGCGGATGAGCGTCGCAGCCAGTTGCAGGCTTGGAACGACACCGAGTCGCCGTTGCCTGCAGCTTTCTGGCCGGGGTTGTTTGAGCAAAGTGTTGCTCACTTTGCCGATCGCCCGGTCCTCAGCGATGCGTCGGCGGTAATGAGCTACCGTGAGCTGGCGGATCAGGTAAACCCGCTGTGTCAGCTACTGCGCGAACGCGGTATTGGTCCGGGCAAGGTCGTCGCCGTTGCCTTGCCCCGAGAAAATTGTTTGCCGACAGCGCTGCTGGCCATTCTGAAAAGCGGGGCGGCGTATTTGCCACTGGACCCTGGCACCCCCGCCGAGCGGGTGGCGATGATTCTTGAGGATGCGCGGCCAGACCTGATTCTTAGCAGCAAGGACTGCCAGCAGGGCCTGCCAGACACGGGCGTTCCCTGTCTGTTGTGGGAATCGCTGACGCTGAGTGATTACCCTGCCAGGGCATTGCCGGATGTTGCGATTGCCGGTGATATGCCCGCCTATATTATTTATACCTCCGGTTCGACGGGGCGTCCCAAAGGTGTTGTGGTGCCTCACCTGGGGCTGCAGAACTTCCTGCTGGCAATGCAGCAATCCCTGTCGCTGACGCCGGACGACAGCTTGCTGGCGCTCACTACGGTGTCCTTTGATATTGCGGTGCTGGAGCTGTTCCTGCCCATGCTGGCTGGCGCCCGCGTGCACATTGCCAGTCGCGATATTGCCCGCGATCCGGCGGCGCTGGCAGCGGTGATTGCCGAGCAGGGCATTACCACTCTGCAGGCCACCCCTTCACACTGGCAGGCGCTGCTGGAAGAGCACGGTGATGTGCTGCAGGGGATTCGTCCACTGGTGGGTGGCGAGGCGCTTCCCACCGAGTTGGCTCACCGTATGCGCCGACTCGGTCAACCACTGGTTAATCTCTACGGCCCCACCGAGACCACGATCTGGTCGACGATGATGATTCTCGACAAGATCGGCAACAGTGCGCCGCCTATCGGCCGACCTATCGCCAACACACAGGTCTATGTGTTGGACGAGAAGATGGCACTGCTGCCGCCCGGTGTGCCCGGCGAGTTGTATATTGGTGGTGCCGGTGTGGCACTGGGCTATCACAACCGTCCTGATTTGACGGCTGAGCGCTTTGTCGACAATCCCTACGGCGAGGGGCGCCTGTACAAAACCGGCGATCAGGCCCGCTGGCGACGCGACGGGGTATTGGAATACCTCGGACGCAACGACTTCCAGATTAAAATCCGTGGCTTCCGGGTGGAAACAGAAGAAATCGAAACCCATCTGCTGCGTTGTGTCGGAGTGCGCCGGGCCGCTGTTGCCCTGCGTAAAGATCCGGCCGGGCAGCCGAGACTGGTGGCCTATCTGCTTCCCGAAGAGGGTTTTGATGCCGACAGCGAAGCGCTGCAGGCCTCAGCCTTGCGCTTGCAGATCGAGACCAGCCTGCCTGACTACATGTTGCCGTCGCACTACGAACTGGTGAGCGACCTGCCGCTGAATGTTAACGGCAAGCTCGATCGCAAGGCCTTACCCGAGCCCCATTGGCAGTGTCTGAGCGAGTATACGGCGCCACGCACACCGCTGGAGGAAAAGCTTGCGGAGCTGTGGTGCGAGATTTTCCAGCTGGATCGCATTGGTGTGCACGACAGTTTCTTCGATCTGGGCGCCGATTCGCTCACCGCCGCGCGGATGGTTGCTCGTCTGCGCCTGCTGTTGGGGCGCGATGTGCCACTGGCAGCGGCGTTTGAGGCCACCACCATTGCCGAGCTGGCCGAACACCTGCAACGGGGTTCACAACTGGACCCGCTGGCTTGCTGCCAGACCCTCAATACGGCTGCCGCCCGCCACGAAGGTGCGCCACTGTTCTGTATTCACCCGGTGCTGGGGCTGAGCTGGGGCTTTGCCGGTCTGGGGCAGTACCTGGGCAAAGACACGGCGCTGTATGGTTTGCAGTCGCGGGGACTGGATGGACAGGCAGAGCTGCCCGGCAGCATTGAAGAAGTGGCCGCCGACTATATTTTCCAGCTTCGCCAGATTCAGCCCAGTGGCCCCTACCGCCTGTTGGGCTGGTCCATGGGCGGTATTGTGGCGCAGGAAATGGCGCGTCAACTTCGCGACAGCGGCGAGTCGGTCGGTTTCCTGGGGGTACTCGATGCCTACCCCTTTAAGTTGGAAAATGGTGCCAGTGAAGCGGAGGTCGCGCTGGGTATTGTTGATTTCCTCGGTCTGGACGCCGCGCGTGCGCCGGCCTCTATGGCAGAGATGAGCGACTTCCTGTGCCGGGAGTACGATGTGCTGAATATGGATATCGTCAAAGGCTTGCAGGATCAGCACAGCAACCTGTTGGAAGATGTGGCGGCGGTTATTGCGAATAACCTCTCGCTGTTGCAAGGCTTTGCACCGGGCGCGGTGGATGTGCCCATGCACTTCTTCCAGGCACTGGATACAGCGCGTTCCGAAAGCATTCAGCATTGTCCGAGCGTGTGGCACGACAAGGTGGCAGGCCTGCATGTACATCCGGTGAATTGTCATCACCAGGCGATGCTGGAGGCCGGACCGCTGGCTGAAATTGGTCCGCAGATTGCCGCGGCATTGCTGAGTGGCCTGCGGGAGGCCTCGTGAATATCTGCATTTTTTCTATCGGTACGCAGGGCGATGTACGCCCCTTTGTGGCACTGGGGCTTGGTCTGCAGGCAAAGGGGCACCGGGTGTGCATCGCCACCGGTAAAAGCTGTGAGGCATTGGTGCGCGACAGCGGGCTGGATTACGCGCCGCTGACCGCCGACTTTCTCGAAGTGATGGCCAGAGATCCGGAAGTGCTGCAGCGCGGCTTGAACCCCCTGGCACTGCTGAAAACGGCCCGCCGGGAACTCAAGGCCATGTCGGCAGACTGGCCGGAGCAGGCGATGAGCGCGGCGCGGGGTGCCAGCTTGCTGATGGGCAACGGCATGGTCGCTGCGCTGGCATCGGCACTGGCAGAGCGCTTTGATATTCCAATGGTAGAAACCCATCTACAGCCGGTGAGCCCCTGTCCGGACATTCCGCCGATGATGTTGCCGCCGCCTCAGCGGCCGCGACCCGGCGTGATTAATCAGGGGCTCTATCACGCCTGTCGGGTACTGACCTGGCAAATGATGGCGCCCGCGTATGCCGCGGTTCGCGAGCAGCTCAAGCTGCCACCGCTGCCGTGGTACGGGCCGTTTTACCGGCGCAAACTGCCCCACCGGGTGCTGTATGGTTTCAGCCCGAGCCTGATTCCGCCGTCTCCCCATTGGCCAGAGAACGTCAAGGTGGCGGGCAACTGGTTTTTGGATGAAGGCGAGCGCTGGCAACCGCCCCTCGCCCTGAGTGAATTCCTCGCTGCCGGGCCGAAGCCGGTCTATGTCGGTTTTGGCAGCATGCTGGGGGGCGATGCGCAGCGGCTCAGCGATATCTGGCGCCAGGCCTTGCGTAATACCGGACAGCGCGGCATTTTTGCCACGGGCTGGGGAGGCCTCACGGCCGTCGATGACGCGAAGATATTCTGCCTGAGTGCCGCGCCTCATGACTGGCTGTTTCCCCGTGTGGCGGCGGCGGTCCACCACGGCGGCGCGGGCACTACCGCGGCTGCAGCGAAGGCGGGTGCGCCATCGGTGGTGATGCCCTTTTTCGGCGATCAGCCGTTCTGGGCCTGGCGGCTTGCCAGCCTCGGCACGGCGCCCGCTGCCGTCACTCGCAAGACCCTGAGTGTGGATTCGGCCACGGAAGCCCTGCGCTACGCGCTGACCGCGCCTTGCCAGGATAAGGCGGCGGAGCTGGGGCAGCGCATCCGCGCTGAGGACGGCGTCGATGAGGCCATTGCCCAGCTACAGCGCTGGCAGTTGTTGCCGGGTATGCCCGACTTTCAACTCGCCGGCTCGGCCGCTTAGCAGGGCATGCTGAGCGCGCTGGCGAACACAGACACTCCATCGCATTTTCCCTACGATCCTTTCCTGAAAAGGTTTTCATTGCTCGATCTGCCGGGCACGGCTCAGCAGGCGGTGATTTGCCAGTTCGACGTAAATCATTACCGACCGGCACTGTTCGAACTGCTGGATATAGCCATGCCTGCCAAGCTGGCGGGCGCGAAGGACTCGCGCTGTGCCGATTATCTGGCGGGGCGCTGTGCTGCGCGTCAGGCACTGGCGATGGCCGGGGCCGACGAGGTCGCACCCTTGCGCGGCGCCTCCGGAGAAGTGCTGTGGCCGCCGGGTTTGCAGGGCGCGATCAGTCACCACGGGGATCACGCCTTGTGCGTAGTCAGTCGGGAGGGCTTTCCCGGTATCGACCTGGAGAGGGTGATGAGGCCAGAGGTTTGTTGCGAGGTGGCGGGGCTGGTCGGCCATCTTTCTGAGCGACGATTGCTTAGAGAGAGCGGTATGCCGGAGGCCGAGGCCATCAGTATTCTGTTTTCGGCAAAAGAAAGTCTCTACAAAGCGCTGTTCCCGGCACTCAGGCACTATGTCGATTTTCTCGACGTGGGCTTGAAGCGCTTTTTGCCCGAGCAGCAATGCATGGAGCTGGAGTTGCTGCGCTGTCAGCATCCCGAGCGTTGCGGGCAGCGATTCACCGTCCATTGGCAATGCTGCGACGGAGTGGTGTTCACCTATCTATGCGCGTCACTTTCCTGAGGCGCGGGGTATTCCTCAATAGCGATGTTGAAGCGCATGTAGAGCATCGACATCAGCGGACTGATTAGATTGAAGAAGCAGAAGGGCAGGTAGCTGAGGGTGGCGACGCCCAGGGCGGTAGCGTGAAACGCGCCGCAGGTATTCCAGGGAACCAGAACCGATGTGGCTGTACCGGCGTCTTCGAGCGTGCGGCTGAGATTGCGCGGACTGAGTCCGTGCTGCCGGTACAGATCGCCGTACATGCGCCCGCTGATCAGAATCGTCAGGTACTGTTCGGCGGCGGTCAGATTGAGAATGCCGCAACTGCCCGCTGTGGTCGCAACCAGCGCCGTGCGGTTACGTGCCACGCGTTTCAGCGCGGAGGTGATATCCCCCAGCAGGCCAGAGGCCTCCATCAGACCGCCGAAAACCACGGCGCAGAGTATCAGCCAGATTGTGTTGAGCATCCCTGCCATACCGCTGCTGCTGAGCAGTTCATTGCTGAATTCATGGCCGGTTTCAATCTGGCTGTCGCCAACAATCGTCTGTACAAGTCCTCGATACATTCCCAGCCAGTCGTCACTGCCGCCGATCTGCTGAACAATATCGGGCTGCACCAGTGCAGACAGCAGGCTGCCCAACAGGGTGGCGATAAACATCACTGGCAGGGCCGGGACGCGGCGAACGATAAGAATTACAACCAGCAACGGGGCCAGCAACAGCCAGCCGGAAATCACCATGCTGTGGGTGAGGGCCTTGAGCATAATGTCGGCCTGCACGATGGCGCCATTGCCACTGTGTTGTAGGCCAATGGCGAGGAAGATCAGCAGGGCGATGGCAAAGGAGGGCAGGGTGGTCAGTGCCAGGTAGCGCACATGGCTGAACAGCTCAACACCGCAGACGCCCGCGGCGAGGTTGGTGGTGTCTGACAGTGGCGACAGCTTGTCGCCGAAATAGGCACCGGAAATAACGGCCCCGGCGGTGATGGTTTCACTCATGCCCAGTCCCGCACCGGTGGCCATCATGGCAATGCCGAGGGTGGCGGCGGTCGTCCATGAGCTGCCGATGGCGGTAGAGACGATGGCACAGACAACGGCCACGCCCGCGTAGAACCACGCAGGGTCTGCCAATTGCAGACCGTAGTAAATCAGCGTGGGCACGATGCCCGCGACGGTCCAGGTGCTGGACAGCGCGCCGATCAGCAGCAACATCATCATCGGCACAATAGCCACACCGACGACTTTGAGCATTCCCTCTTGAAGCTCGCGCCAGTGCAGGCCCCGGCGCAGACCGATCAGCGCGGCGAGGCCGCCGCCCAATAGCAGGGCGAGCTGGTTGGCGCCCTCAATCCCGGCGTCGCCGTACAGGGCGACGTTAATGCCAAGCAACAGTAGAACGAGTAACAGTGGGATCAGGGCAACAATGACTGTGCCGCGTGGCGCTGGACTCATGGGGGTTCCTGCGGGGAAAGGTCACAGCATAGCGCGTGTGCTGGGGGCTGTCATGATTTGGCGGCGGCAAAAGCCGCCGCCGCGGGGCTTACAGGCCGGTTTTCACCCGTAGTGACTTGAAGGTGATGCTGTTGTGGTCTTCCAGGTCGCGCTCGGGTTCCTCCGCCAGACTGGCATTGGGGAAGCGCTTGAACAATTCGCTCATGCTCAGATAGAGCTGGTGCTTGGCAAGTGCTGCACCGATGCAATAGCGCGGGCCGTAGCCGAACAGCACATCGGGATCGAAGTGGCGGCGCACATCCAGATCGTTAGGCTTGTCGAAGAAGTTGGGATCGTGATCCTTCAGGTGCGGCATCATCAATACCATTTGCCCCTTCTTCACCTGTTGGCCCAATAGCTCTCGGTCTTCGGGGATATAGCGGGCAAAGCCCATTTTGGAGTTGGCAGCCCAGCGCATGATCTCACTGAAGGCGTTAGAGAATGCGGCCGTCGATTCAAGCGCCAGCGGCACCTGATCCGGGTTAGTGAGCAGGGCGTAGGCCGACCACTGTTGTGCGACCAGCGTGGTGTCGGCACCGGCGCCGATCAGGGCGAGGATCAGGGTCACAATATCCCACTCGTCGAAATCGTCGTTTTCGGCCTCGACTTTCAACAGGGCGCTGAGAAAATCTTCCTCGCCGCCGGGGGAGGCGCGGCGCTCGGCAATCACCTCAAGCAGGATGTCGATGGCACGGTTGCTGTCTTCCTGCGCCTTGGCGCGGCGCTCTTCCGAAATCGTGGGATTCCAGGTCTCGGTAAAAGTGAGCACGGTCTGTTTGATTTGCGGCCAGTATTTTTCGGGAATGCCGACCATGCGGGTAATGGAAATAAACGGAATGTGCTTGGCGACCTGTTCGATGTAGTCGAACTCTTCCACGTCGCCCAGTTCCTTAAACAGGCGCTGTATGTCGGGCTCAATCCGGCGGTTGATGTTATCGACGACGTTCCGTGAAAACGCCGGTGAGGTGATTTTGCGAATCAGGCGATGGTGGTCCGGGTCCGCCAGCAGGCTGTGGCCCACCAGTGCTTTTTCAAAGTTGGTCCAGCTTTCTTCGGTGGGGCGCGGCGGAGCGAATTCCCAATCGTAGAAGTCGGAACTCAGGTACTCCTGTTTCCAGCACTCCATGATGTCGGGCATACGGGTCATGATCCAGCACATCCACGGCGCATACCAGACCAGCCGGCCACGTTCCGAGAGCGCCTGACACTGCGGTCCCGGATCCAGCGCGTACTCCATGGAATTCGGATTGAACAGGGTTTCGATGGGCGGCAGTTGGCTCTGTTGTTCTTCCTGCAGCATTGCTTTGCTCCTTGTCATTATTGTTGGCGCGCAGCCGGGCCTGCGCTCTGCAATACCGGTTTGCAAAAAAGATACTACCGTGTATCTTTATTCTCAAGTGAGATTTTTGTAGTTGCCGAAACGCTTCAATCCGCTGTTCGAAATAATAAGCCTAAATAGATCGAGGAGTTGTCATGCAGGAGTTCAATAACAAGGTGGCGGTGATCACCGGCGGCGCCAGTGGCGTCGGGCGCGCACTGGCACTGGCGCTGGCCAATGAGGGCGCCAAAGTCGTGATTGCAGACATTGAGGCGCAGGCGCTTGAGCGCGGTGTGGCAGAACTGACAGAAATGGGTTGCGAGTGCCTGGGGCAGCGCGCCGATGTGACCGACCCGGCATCGATGCAGGCGCTGGCCGAGGCCGCCTGGAAAAAATTCGGCGCTGTTCACCTGGTCTTTGCCAATGCCGGTGTCGGCACCGGCGAAGGCGGCAATATGTGGGACTACAACCTCAACGACTGGGAGTGGGGCTTTCGGGTGAATACCTGGGGCCTGATCCACACCATTAACGCCTTTTTACCGAAGCTGGTTGAGCAGGGCGAAGAGGCGCATTTTGTGGTGACCGGTTCCGGCAACGGGGCATTTCTGGTGTTGCCGGATACGCCTATCTACACCGCCACGAAAGCGGCTGTTCAGGCGATTACCGAGAATCTGCACTACCAACTGCAGGCGCAGCAATCACCGGTAAAGGTCAACGCCCTGTTTCCCGGCCCGAATGTGGTGAACACCGGTATTTTCAATTCCGAGCGCAATCGCCCGCAGGATTTGCCGGTCGATCCGAATAAACCGGATTCGGGCATTCATTCGGTCGACGACATGAAAGCCATCATGGCGCAGTACGACATGGAGCTGAAGACCACCGAACCCGAGGAGGTGGCGGCGTTTGCGCTGAACGGCATCCGCGCCGAGAAGTTCTGGATTTCGCCAATGTCCGAGAAGTCCCGTGCCGCATTTGTCGCGCGTACCCAGAGTATTTTGGAGGGCACGACGCCCACGCCACCGAATGTTCTGTAAGCGCACCGGGGGCACGTCATGATGGCAGACGGTGACGTGCTCGCCGATCATGCGCTACTATCCGGCGCTTTGGCGAAGAATAAGGAGAAGCCGGTGCCGGTAAGTCAACTTGGGCGTCGCGAGCGGAAGAAGAAAGCGGTAAGAGAAGCGATTCGCGCGGAAAGCCTTCGGCTGATTGGTCGACACGGCGTTGAAGGGCTGACAATTGATGCGATCTGCGACTGTGTCGATATCGCGAAAAAAACCTTCTACAACTACTACGCGACCAAAAATGAGCTGATCAGTGAGCTGTGTCAGGAGGAGTTGCTGCGCGGCACCGATAAGCTGATTGATGAGGTCATTGAAAGCGGCAAGCCCTTCGCTGAACAGCTTGAAGACATGATCAATGTCTTTATTCGCCGTGAACAGCGAGCCGGTGGGGTTGAGCGGGAGCTGATCGCCTTCTCGGTGGGCGCACTGGCGGCGAATATTCATGAGGGGGCGGGGCAGCTCGCCTTTATCAACAGTATTTTCCTGCGCTTTTACGAACACCATCGCGAGGTGCTGAAGCCGGAGCTGAGTACGGCGTTTTGTGCGGAAGTGACGGTGGGAATGCTGAACGCCATCACCTTGAACTGGGTGCACGACACCGAGTATGACTCTCCATCCCGTTACCGCGAACTGTGGGCGTTTATTGTTTCCAGCATGCTGCGCAACGACTGAGCTTTTCCCTTCTTCTCCCCAATGTGATCTCCCCAGCGCTTTCTTGCCGCAATTAAGCGCTGCCCTCTTGACCCGAATAAGTAAACCATATAGTTTTTTTACAACGTAGTTACCTTTTTTGAATAAGGGTTCGGAGGGAGCATGAATAATAGATATAACAAGCCCATCCCGTGCGGCTGGTTTGCCATTGAATACAGCAAGGATCTGGCGCCGAAGGATGTGAAACCCCTGACCTACTTTGGTCGAGATCTGGTGCTGTTTCGCACTGAGTCGGGTGAGGCGGTGATTCTCGATGCCCACTGTCCCCACCTTGGTGCCCACCTCGGGCACGGTGGCGAAGTCCATGGTGAGAGCATCGCCTGTCCCTTTCACGCCTGGGAATTCGATGGCCGCGGCTTCTGTACCAAGGTGCCCTATGCCAAGAATATGCCGCCTAAGGTGGTCGATAAGCAGGCCATTGGCCGCTACCCGGTGGTTGAGGTCAATCAGATGATCTGGGCCTGGTACCACCCCGAGGGTGCCGCGCCGATGTGGGAAGTGGAGCGCCACGCCGAGTTGCACTCTGACGAGTGGACGCCCATGGACACCTACGACTGGCAGATCAATTCCATTATTCAGGAAACCGGCGAGAATGCGGTGGATATCGCGCACTTTGTCACAGTGCATGGTTCGCCGGAAATGCCTGACGGCAAGGTGACGATTGAGGGCTATCGACGCTGGACCATCATGGACAGTCAGCAGCACGCCATCGACGAGCAGGGCAATGTCGACCTGAGCGGTGAAAACTATGACCAGGGGCGGTTGGAGACTTATTCCTTTGGGCCGGGTCAGACCTTTCAGAAATTCTCACGGATGTTCGACATTGTGATGATGGGGACCATCACGCCGATTGACGATCAGAATATCCACATGCGCTTTAGCTTCAGCATGCCCAAACAGCAAACCTCAGAGCACACGCTCTACGCCAATGCGTTCCGCGACGAAATTGTGCGGCAGGTCGGTCAGGACATTCCGATCTGGGAGAACAAGGTGTATCTCGAAGAGCCCACACTCTGCGACGGCGATGGTCCGATTGCCCGTTACCGTAAATGGTTTGATCAGTTCTACGCCGCATAAGCGGCGGCGGGTGCTGCGCGCCTTGAGCATCGTTCCAACACAATAAGAGGGATAATAATGAGTGAGACAAGCGCTATCATGGGAAAGCCGGGAGATATCCTCAACTGGCCTATGTTGAAGATTCGCTACATGAGCGACCCCGCCAGCATTGCCAAGCTGCTGCCGCCGGGCATTAATCCCGGCAAGCAGCCGGGCGTCACCATTACCATCTACAATTTTCCGGTGCTCAATGAGCCCGAGTACGGTTGCGTGGTGAATGTCGATGCCGAGTACAACGGCATTGAGGGCGAGTACACACTTGGTATTGCCATTGATCAGGAAGCCGCTATCTACATCAGCCAGGAACGCTGGGGACAGCCGAAGTACTATGCGGAAACCCAGTATTATCGGCTGATGGATTTTATCTCCGCGAAAGTCACTCACCGGGGCTACACTTTTCTGGAGTTCAAAGGACAGGTGACCGGGCCGGGTGAAATTCCGCCGGAGTTTGAAACCAATGAGTGGTGGATTAAACAGCTGAGAGGCGTGGACTCGACGGCAGAGAATGTGACTTGGGATTTTCCGCCGCACGTGGTGCGCGTGTACTCCAAATACGGCACGGCGCAGATCGAGAAGCTGCAGGGGCAGCTGACGCTCAATCCGAGTCCCTGGGACCCGCTCGCCAGCGAGCTGCCGGTGCGCAGTGAGCCCGAGGCCTGGCTGTGGTCACCGATCTTTCTGGATCGCCGCCTGACTCTCGAAGGGGCTCTGGATGCTGACGCGTTCACCCCGTTTTCTGACACCATCGGCGGTTCCCGCTGGCTGGGTGAAAACGGCGGCCCCAAGCAGGGCTGATGCCGGCCGGTCGGGCAATGACGCCCGGCCGATGTTCTCTTGCTCGCCGTTTTCTCCTCCTATCCGGTAATACCCCTATCTTCCAATGCGGTCGCCGCTTGATTCAGGTCAAGCGGCTGGTCCGGCGCTGGCGTTACAGTGCTGAGCATCAACCCATGGGAGTGTATGGCATGCACAGTATTTTTCAGCAGCTCGAGGCCGATCATCAGCGAATGCAACGGATGCTTTACGAGTTGATTCACGAGATCGAACGCTTTTCCGGCATGCACGTCACTCCCGCCAATCTGGATACCATTCTGAATGGCCTGGATTACATCCAGACCTTTCCCGAAGCCTGGCACCATCCGGTGGAGCATGTGGTATTTCGCCAACTTCATTCCAAACTGGGCATCAATCACTACGCCCTGAACAATGTGATGCGCGACCACAGCATGCTCGAAGCGCTGAGCGAACAGCTGTCGCTGATTTTTGCCGAGTTGCGCATGGGCGAGCAGACACTGCGCCCGAGTCTTGTGCGCCTGGCGCGCCACTATCACAGCCGACAGATTTCCCATATTCATGAAGAGCGCAGCATTTTTTCGGTTGCCGATCAGCTTTTTACCCCGGCTGACTGGGAGGAAATCCAGCAGGCAATTACGGTTGAGGTCGGCGAAGACCGCCTCGCCGAGCGCGATGCCTATCTCGCCGCGTTGCCGTTGCAGCGTCCCGCCTTTGACGGCGCCTTTGTTCACTAATAATGATGTCGGCGCTCAGGGCGCCAGGAGTATGAGATGTCTGTTGCGTTAGCTGAAAGCATGCACGATGCCGGTGAGCTGGTGCGCCGTTATGCGGTGCAGGGACCACGGTACACCTCTTATCCCACAGCACTGAATTTTCGCGACGACTTCGGCGTGGCGGACTACGATGCTTTTTTGAAAGAGGCGCGACGCAGCCCGTCGCCGCTGTCTCTGTATGTGCACGTGCCGTTCTGTCACAGCCTCTGCTATTACTGCGCCTGCAACAAAGTGATTACACGCGACCCCAATGCCAGTCGGCGTTACCTGGATCATCTGCATAAAGAGCTTGAAATGCTCTCTGACAGATTGGGGCCGGGGCGCCGGGTTACCCAGCTGCATTTGGGCGGCGGCACGCCCAATTATCTGGACAAGGCCGAGATGACGGAACTGGTGCACTCCCTGGCCACGCACTTCAATCTTGATGACGGCAGTGAGCGGGAGTTCTCCATCGAACTCGATCCGCGCTCGGTCGATGAGGACTATCTCGCTCTGTTAAAGGGCTTGGGGTTCAATCGCATCAGCATGGGCATTCAGGACACTGATCTGCGGGTACAGGAGGCGATTAATCGCGTACAGAGCACGGATATGATCGCCCGTTTGATGGGGGCCGCCCGCCGCTACAATTTCCGCTCGGTGAGTATGGATTTGATTTACGGCCTGCCGCGGCAGACGCTGGAGACCTTCTCGCGGACGCTGGACGATGTCATTGCCTTGTCGCCCGAGCGCATCGCCCTTTACCACTACGCTCATTTGCCTCAGCGGTTTAAGTGGCAGAAGTCGATGGATCGCCACCCGATGCCGAACAGCGAAGAGAAGCTGTCGATATTCCTGCTGGCCGAGCAGCGCCTCAGCGAAGCCGGTTATATCAATATCGGCATGGACCACTTTGTGAAACCAGAAGACGAACTCGCCAAATTTCAGCAGGAAGGGCGTTTACAGCGGAATTTTCAGGGCTACTCCACCTGTCGTTCTCCGGATGTGATTGGGATGGGCGTGTCAGCGATCAGTTCTCTGGGGCGCTGCTATGCACAAAACCATAAATCTCTGGAGGAGTACTACGCGGCCATCGATGCCGGACAACTGCCGGTGGCAAAAGGGCTCACCCTGAACGCCGAGGATCTGTTGCGGCGTTATGTGATTATGCAGTTGGCCTGTAATCTGCGCCTCAGTTACGTCGATCTCTACGACCGCTTTCATGTGTTTTTCCGTCGCAAGTTTGCCGACGCGATTCCCGAGTTGGAAGCGATGGAGCGAGAAGGCATCGTCACGCTGATGCCGGATGAGCTGCGGATCAATGATCGTGGTCGCTTGTTGTTGCGCAATATTTGTATGTTGTTTGATCAAAGCCTGGAGCAGCATCAGGGCGCGTACTCCAAGACGCTGTAGTCATTAGCCAGAGAGACGTTTTAATCGGGTAAAATAGCCGGATGCAGACTTGACCCTTTGCGGTGATAGGCGTTCAATGGCGACAGTCTGACTATGCCGTTTAGCGTCTGGAGGCCGCATGCAACCCGTCAATGCAACGAAAGCTTGCCCGCACAATCCTGCAGTAAGTTGTAATAATTGCCGGTTGAGTGGCATCTGCCTCCCCCTTGCTCTGGAAAGTGACGAGATTGTGCGTCTGGACAATATTGTTCAGCGCGGTCGTCCATTGCAGAAAAGCCACCATCTGTTCCGCGAAGGCGATGTCTTCACCTCGGTCTATGCCGTGCGTTCGGGGGCGGTGAAAACCTACAGCATTACCGATGCGGGTGACGAGCAGGTGACCGGCTTTTACTTCCCCGGCGAAGTCGTCGGGCTCGACGGTATTGGTCAGAACCGCTATGCCAGCTCGGCGGTTGCGCTGGAAGTCTCGGCTATTTGTGAAATTCCCTTTGCGCAGATTGAAGACCTCAGTGGCCAGCTGCCCAACCTGCAGCGGCATTTCTTCAAGCTGCTCAGCAGCGAGATTGTCGATGACCAGCGGCATATCACCCTGTTGAGTAAGAATACCGCCGATGAGCGGGTCGCTTCCTTGTTGGTGAGCATTTCTGCGCGTCAGGCGCGTCGGCAGTTGTCGGCATCGGCGTTCCGTCTGCCGATGGCGAGAGCGGATATCGCCAGCTTTTTAGGCTTGACGGTGGAGACAGTCAGTCGTGTGCTGAGCCGTTTCGCCAAGCAGGAACTGGTTAAAATCGACAACAAAGAAATCAGTCAGCTTGATGTGGAAAAGCTGAAAACCGTCGCAAACCTCTAGTTACCGTCGATTTAGTTTTCCGCTTGACGCAAATCAAGCAAATCTCCTGAATTCCGGCTAGACTCTGGAACTAAACCTTCCACCAGAAAAGAGACTAGGCCGTGAGCGCAATAATAAGCAATCCCTTCGGTTTTCTGTTCAGTCCCCGCAAGCAGTGGCAAAAGGTGTCAGAGCTCAGCGACAGTTCGCTGGCATCGAAGCTGCTGTACCCCATTGTTCTGGCTGCTGGACCCTGTATCGCGTGGTACTACGGTGCCAGCAGGATCGGCTGGACAGTCGGCGACGGCGAGATTGTGCGCCTGACTGACCAGAGTGCGCTGCAAATCGTTATTGCTTTCTACTTTGCGATGTTGGTTTCTCTCGCGATCATCGGTTACTCGATTAACTGGATGTCGGAAACCTACGGGGCAAATTCATCGATCATGAAGGGCATGGTGGTTGCGGGCTACACCGCAACGCCCTTGTTCATTGCCGGACTGGTGGGTTTTTACCCGGTGTTCTGGGTAGACCTGGCACTGGGCATTGCTGCGCTGGGGTGGGCCGTATACCTGCTCTATCTCGGCATTCCACTGGTCATGGGAATTCCTGAGGATCGGGGCTTTCTGTATGCCTCGGCCGTTGTGGCCATTTGTATGGTGATTTTCATGGCGCTGATGGGCTGTGTTGTCATCCTCTGGGATATGGGGATTACCCCGGTTTTCACGGATTAACGTGATTGAGTTATAGCGTGGGTGGAGTCAGGAGCGAAGGCTCAGATTTTCTGCGACATATTGTCGCAGAGCGGTTCCGATTTTCGTTGATCTGAGTCAGCATCCTCGCCGCCGCAGGCTGGCACAATTAGCCACATTTTTTCAAACCTCGCCTCAGATATGCATGAAAAACCGTATCTTGAGCGCCGTCCACTCTAGAGGAACATGAATCGTCATGGCGTCTTCACTAGAACATCCAATCTACAACTACAAAGTCGTGCGGCAATTTACCGTGATGACCGTGGTGTGGGGCATTGTTGGCATGGCTGTCGGTGTGCTGATTGCGGCACAGCTGGTGTGGCCTCAGCTCAACTTTGACACGCCCTGGTTCAGCTTCGGCCGCCTGCGGCCACTGCATACGAATGCGGTGATTTTTGCCTTTGGGGGCTGTGCCCTCATGGGGTCGTCGCTCTTTGTGGTACAGCGAACCTGTCAAACCGCGCTGTTGTCGACGCGCCTCGCGGGGTTTGTGTTCTGGGGCTGGCAGCTGGTTATTGTGCTGGCGGCAATCACCCTGCCGATGGGCATGACCAGCACCAAAGAATACGCCGAGTTGGAGTGGCCGATTGATATTCTGATCGCCATTGTTTGGGTGGCGTATGCGGTGCTGTTCTTCGGCACCATCATGAAGCGCAAAACCGACCACATCTATGTGGCGAACTGGTTCTACGGCGCGTTCATCGTCACGGTTGCGGTGCTGCATATCGTTAACAGCATGGCGGTGCCGGTGTCGCTGACTAAATCCTACTCAGCCTACTCTGGTGCCGTGGATGCCATGATTCAGTGGTGGTACGGGCACAACGCCGTGGGCTTCTTCCTGACCGCGGGCTTCCTGGGCATGATGTACTACT
>NZ_CFHTQA010000032.1:0-37492 GCF_984394615.1 Spongiibacter sp.
GCGCGGCTTTGCGGCAGGCGCAACTGGCGTTGAAATCAGGTCAGTACGCCCATCCCTACTACTGGGGCGCATTCCAGCTGACGGGGCAATATGATTAGTTTTGAGGTAATGACAAGAATGGTAATGGCTGCTCAGCGAAAACAGGCTTCATTGGGGATGGCGTTGATTGCGCTGCTCTGTGCTAACAGCAGCCATGCGCAAAACATGGTTGGGCTTGGGTACGGCGATTCCAGAGAAAAAGCTGTTCAGCTTGCTTACGTTGACCTGGCGCAGCAACTGTTCGTTAGAGTTGAATCGATAACCGAAGTTAATCAAACTCTTGAGAGTAGTCGTATTTCCCAGCGCTCGATCTCTGAAACCGATATTCCTCTTTTGCAGGTTCCGGTCAGCTGCTCGGTGACGAGGGCGGAGCACGCATGTCGGGCGGAGTTTGATTCTGTGGCAGCGCGGCCTCGCTACCAGAAGGCGCTGGCGCAAGCGGAAAGCGGCCTGCGTGAAGATTATGCCCGTTATCAGTCGGTAAGTGCGGATGCCAAGTATCCGGCTGGAAAAACCTTGGCCACAGCGTTGAGTAATTATCAAAAGCTTCGCCGCGTCGCCGGTTTTCTGAACTTGGACTCTGATTTTAATCCCCGTGATATCGCCTCGGCTGTGGCGCAATGGCAGGCGTCAGCGCGCTTTAACGTCTCGTCGCTGCGCGCTGCCGCCGAGCTGATTGTTGACGACGTTGCAGAATCGAATGTGAGCGTCGCGCCGCCGTTTGTCCCGGACTCACAAGAGTTGACGCCGTTTGGGCGCGCCTTCCTCAAGGAGCTTGAAACACAGCTGGGTGCCAGGTTGGGCAAGCAGGCACCGCGCTATCAACTGCTTGGCAGTTATGTTGTGAACGAGAAGGGCATGGACCTCAGTTACGAACTGATTGACCTGCAGGGCAACACCACGATGCAGGTAAAACAGATTCACCTGCTGCCGACGGCGTATTCTTCCTATGAGACCGAGCCGAGCTCGATAGATTTTGATCAGCTGTTGCGCAAAGGGTTCGCGGTCTCCAGTGACTTTTCGGTTGCCGTGGCCACCAATAAAGGTATGCGCAACCTGGCCTTTGAAGCAGGGGATTCACTGGAACTACTGGTGAAGCTGAATCGCCCCGGTTACTTCTATGTGGTGGGTTACAGCCGGGAGGATGATGCAGATATTCAATATCTTCTGCCGATTGGCTACGGCCGCGGTCGCGAGCAGTTTGTGCAGTATGTTTCCGCCGATCAGGCTAATCGCTGGGTGTCGCTAGGGGCGTTTGAAGTCGCTCCCCCGTTCGGCACCGAACGCCTGCAGGTTTTTGCTGCGGAAGAAACGCCCATCGACTCGCTGCCGCCACATTTCTACGATGACGAAAGTGGTTACTACCTCATCGGTGAGAACGCTGCTGCACCAAAAGTTGCGGATAGAACGCGAGGGCTGAAACGGATTCGTCAGGAAAGTAAGGCCGAGGCGGAGTCTGTGCTGATCTTTTCAACCTACGAGTGATTCGACGGCTGCTTTTTCAGGTTAGCGCAGGTCATTGGCAACGCAGGAAAGGCATGGTACCAGAGGCCGGACTCGAACCGGCACGCCCGTGAAGGCAAGGGATTTTGAATCCCTCATGTCTACCAATTTCATCACTCTGGCACTGAGATGAGGGCGCGATTATAGCAGCCTTTATCGGGCGGTCAATTCTTTCAAGGACTTAGCGGTCGAAAGTGGTGCCGGAGCGCGATTTCCGTTAACCTTGCGGCCTTTCCTTAACGCCTCCAGACCCCATGCAACGCCGCGATTTTCACTTTGATTTGCCCGATGAGCTGATTGCCCGTTATCCCGCCCAGCAGCGCGATGGTAGCCGTTTGTTGGTGTTGGAGGGCGATGGCGCGGTTCATCATCGTCACTTCCCCGATTTGCTGAGCTATCTGCGCAAAGGCGACCTGTTGGTGTTTAACAACACTCGGGTGATTCCCGCGCGCCTCTTTGGCGCGAAAGAGAGTGGCGGGCGCGTTGAGATACTTATCGAGCGAATGGTGGATGAGCGCCATGCGCTGGCGCACGTGCGGGCCAGCAAGTCGCCCAAAGCGGGCAGCCGTTTGTTTCTCGCCAGTGATGCCGAAGCCGAGGTCAGCGACGCCGGTGTGATGGTGCAGGGGCGCCAGGGGGCGCTGTTCGAACTGGAGTTCGATGCCTCACTCTTGTCACGGCTGGAGGAGTTCGGGCATATGCCCCTGCCGCCGTATATTGATCGCGAGGATGAGGCCTCGGATCAAGAGCGCTATCAGACGGTCTACGCCAGCCGCGACGGCGCGGTAGCGGCGCCTACGGCCGGCCTGCATTTTACCGAAGCGTTCTTGGCGGCCTGCCGGGAGAAAGGCGTCGAGCGAGCCTTTGTGACCTTGCATGTTGGCGCGGGTACCTTCCAGCCGGTGCGCGCTGATGATATTCGCGATCATGAGATGCATGCAGAATATATTGAAGTGACTGAGCAGGTCGCTGAACAGGTCCGGGCTACCCGCGCGCGCGGTGGTCGTGTGATTACGGTGGGGACGACCAGTGTGAGAAGTCTGGAAAGTGCCTCGCAGGGCGGCGAAATTGCCGCTTTCTCCGGTGACAGCCGCATTTTTATTTACCCCGGTTACCAGTTTAAAAGCGTGGATGCGCTGTTTACCAATTTCCATTTGCCTGAGTCGACGCTGATTATGCTGGTCAGTGCACTGGCCGGGCGTGATGCCGTGATGGCGGCTTACCGAGAGGCGGTGGCAGAGCGCTACCGTTTCTTCAGCTATGGCGACGCCATGCTGGTTTTTCCTTCTCAGCAGGAGCGTGACAGTGACGACTGACAGCGGTTCGCAAAGCGCAGGCGGTGGTGATTGCCGCATGAGTTTTACTCTCAGTGGGCAAGATGGTTTAGCCCGCCGGGGTGAACTCGACTTCCCGCGTGGCAAGGTGCAAACGCCGGCGTTTATGCCAGTGGGCACCTACGGCACGGTCAAGGGCATGTTGCCGCGGGATATTCACGAGATTGGCGCGGAAATTATTCTCGGCAATACCTTCCACCTGATGCTGCGCCCCGGTACCGAAGTGGTGAAGGCGCATGGCGATTTGCACGACTTTATTGGCTGGGAAGGTCCGATTCTGACCGATTCAGGCGGCTTTCAGGTGTGGAGCCTGGGCAAACTGCGCAAAATCAGCGAGGAGGGTGTCTCTTTCCAGTCGCCGGTCGATGGTAGCAAGGTCTACATGGATCCGGAGCGCTCCATGGAAGTCCAGCGCGAGTTGGGCTCCGATATCGTGATGATCTTTGATGAGTGCACACCGTATCCGGCCACGGAAGACGAGGCGCGCAAGTCCATGGAATTGTCACTGCGCTGGGCGGCACGCAGCAAAGCGGCCCACGCGGGGAATGATGCGGCGTTATTCGGCATTATTCAGGGCGGTATGTACCCGAACTTACGCAGTGAGTCGCTGGCGGGGCTGCGGGAGATTGGTTTTGATGGCTATGCCATCGGTGGCTTGTCGGTGGGAGAACCCAAAGACGAAATGCTGAAAGTGCTGGATGGGCTGGCTCCGGAGTTGCCACAGGATCGCCCCCGTTACCTGATGGGCGTCGGCAAGCCATCCGATATTCTTGAAGCGGTGATGCGCGGTGTGGACATGTTCGACTGTGTCATGCCCACGCGCAACGCCCGCAACGGTCACCTGTTTACCTCAACCGGGGTGATCAAGATTCGCAACGCGGTGCATCGCTACAGCGACCAGCCGCTGGATGCCAATTGCGACTGCTACACCTGCCAGAATTTCTCCCGCGCCTATCTGCATCATCTGGACAAGTGTCGAGAGATTCTCGGTGCCCAACTCAACACCATCCACAACCTGCGGTACTATCAGAACCACATGGCGGGCATTCGCAAGGCGATTGAAGAGAATCGCCTGGGCGCGTTCGCGGACGAGTTCTACGCAAGTCAGGATGGCAGGGCCGATGTATAAGCTGGTGTTTTTTGTACCCGCTTCACACCTGGATGCGGTGAAAAATGCGGTATTTGCCGCCGGTGCCGGGCAGCAGGGTGAGTATGAGCATTGCTGCTGGCAAACGCTGGGCTATGGGCAGTTCAGACCTTCTGCAGAGGCAAAGCCGTTTATCGGCGAAGCGGGGCGACTGGAGATTGTGCCGGAATACCGGGTGGAGACCCTCTGTGAACCCTCGGCGATTCGCGATGTGCTGAGGGCATTGAAGCGTGCGCATCCCTATGAAGAGCCCGCTTTTGATGTCACTGAAACCGTTACGGTCGTGTTGTAACGCAGGAGAGAGACCATGTTTTATGAGCTAGGTGACCGCAAGGTTGCTCTGAAAGGTGAAGGCCATTTTGTAGCCGACAATGCGACCCTGATCGGCGATGTGGTGCTTGAGGCCGATGTTAGCATCTGGTTTAACGTGGTGATTCGCGGCGACACCGAACAGATTTACGTCAGTGAGGGCAGCAATATTCAGGATGGCAGCATCCTGCACACCGACCGCGGCTTTCCCATGGTGATCGGCAAAAACGTGACCGTGGGCCACAAGGTGATGCTGCATGGCTGTACGGTGGGCGAGGGCAGCCTGGTGGGGATGAATGCGGTGGTGCTTAACGGCGCCAAAATCGGCAAGCGCTGCCTGATTGGTGCGAACTCGCTGGTGACCGAAGGCACAGAGATTCCCGATGGTTCTCTGGTCATGGGGGTTCCCGCCAAGGTGAAGCGTGCCTTGAGCGAAGACGAGCAGGCCGCTCTGGCGTTATCGGCGGAGCATTACGTGCAAAACGGTCATCGTTTCAATGCCGAGCTTTCACCACAAACGCTTGAAAGCGCGTTGGCGGCGGGCAAGGAGTGAGGGCGTGAGCGAAGAAGCGGCTGTTAAATCTCCCTGTATCTCGGTGTGTGCGCTGGATGAGGAAGATATTTGCATGGGCTGCTTTCGCAGCCTGCGTGAAATCAGCGACTGGGCAGATATGGACAATGCCCGTCGCCGAGAGGTTATTGTGCTGGCGAACGAGCGCTGCAAGGCGCGCTACGCGTAGCCGGCTCTGTGTTGATTGGGTTCTGAGCCAAGCAGAGCTTACGCGCGTATGCGCTTGCCCTTGTTTTTCTTCGGGTAGGCGCGCACCAACTGAATCAGGTTTCCCTTCATTTCCATAATTTCGAAGCGATAGGTGTCGATCGTTACACCGACCATGGCTTCTGGAAAGCTTTCCAGTTCTTCGAGCAACAGGCCGTTAAGGGTTTTCGGACCGTCGGTGGGCAGTTCCCATTTCAGGGTTTTGTTGATATCACGAATAGTGGTGGTGCCGTCGATCACAAAGGAGCCATCACTCTGGTGGGTGATGTCTTCGGTGTCGGTGCTCAGGTTCGAGGTGAATTCCCCGACAATTTCTTCCAGCAGGTCTTCGAGCGTCACAATACCCTGCATCACGCCATACTCGTCTACCACAATGCCCATGCGGCGCTTTTGCTTCTGGAAGTTAAATAACTGGGTGTGCAGCGGTGTCCCCTCCGGAATGAAGTAGGGGGAGCGAAGCGCTTTGAGCAGGCGGTCGCGTTGAACACGGCCGTGCTCATCCACGCTGTTGATAATGTCGCGTTGGTGCAATATGCCGACAACATTGTCGATGTCATTCTGAAATACCGGAATGCGGGTAAATTCGGCATCTCGCAGTTTTTCAATGATCGTCGCGGTGTCGGCTTCGATGTCGATGCCGTAAACCTCGTTGCGCGGGATCATAATGTCGTCGACGGTGATGCGCTCCAGGTCGAGAATGTTCAGCAACATGCCCCGGTGATGCTTGGGGATCAGGTGCCCGGCGTCGCCGACGATGGTCCGCAGTTCTTCCATGCCGATATGTTCACTGCCGTCGTTTTTCTCCACGCCGGTAATGCGCAGTACGAACTGGGTAATATGGCTCACCAGCCAGATAATCGGGAACAGCAGTCGGCGCAGTGGCAGCAGAACATGGCTGACCGTGTAAGACACCATTTCCGACTTGTAGGCGGCAATCGTTTTCGGAATGATTTCTGCAAAAATCAGGAACGCCAGTGTGAGCAGAATGGACGCCGGTACCACCGCGTTGTCGCCGTAGAGGCGAATAGCCAGTACGGTGGCGATGGCGGCGGCAAGGTTGTTGACCAGATTGTTGCCAATCAGAATGGTGCTGATCAGGCTGTCCGGCTGCTCAAGCAGGCGCGCGGCGCGCTGAGCCCCGCGATGGCCATTCTTGGCCTTGTGGCGCAGGCGGTAGCGGTTCAGGGACATCATCCCGGTTTCGGAGCCGGAGAAAAAACCGGAAAGCAACAGCAAAGCGGCGAGAATGCCGAATAACAGACCCAGCGGTGCCTCGTTCAAAAAGCCCTAAACTCCTGTGGAAAATGCAGCGCCAATCTTGAAGAAAAAAGCCACGGGGTACAAGCGCGGATGACACTTAGGCCGCGGTTTGAGAAAAGACTATAAGGGCAATCTTGGTGCCCACATAGCCCAGCAGTAATGACGAGAACGCCAGCAGGGTCCAGCGGATAGCCGTGCGGCCCCGCCATCCCAATGCCAGCCGACCGCCAATCAAGACGCCGAGAAACGCCCAGGCCATGATGGAGAACACAGTTTTGTGCACCAGATGCTGGGCAAGCAGATTGTCTACATACAGGCTGCCGGTGAGGATAGCGCCGCTCAGTAATACAAAGCTCATCGCAATCAATTCGAACAGCATGCTCTCCATGGTTTGCAATGGCGGCATGTGGTTAGGCAGGCCGCGAAGCTTGTGCTGACGCAGCATGCGGTCCTGTACCGCAAGTACCAGCGCCTGTGCGGCGGCGATGCTCAGTGTGCTGTAGGCAAGAATCGAGAGAATGATATGGCTGTACATCCCGGCGGAGTAGTGTTCGCCAATTTCTTTTCCGGGCAACAGCAGTTCGAAAACGATAGAGAGCGACGCCAGTGGAAACAGGGCAAGCAGTAAATTATGCAGCGGGCGACGCAGGCTGGTTGTCAGCGTGATCAGGCAGATCATGCCGCTGAGCAGGGAAAATAGCTGAGACAGACCGAGGTCTGCGCCCTCCGGGGTGGCAATGGCCGTAACGGCAGCTATTCCATGGGCGACAACGGCAAACAGGCCCAGGATCAGTGCGCTGGTGCCCAGGCGGCGGTTATTGCCCGTCCGCAGTCGGTGCAGCAGCATGGCGGTAGCCAGCATATAAAAGAAAATCGCGAAGAGACTGCTTGCTATATTCATGAGATCGGCTTTGCCGGTATCCTTTCTGCGCTTTGGGTCTGACCGTGGACTCGGGTATACTTTCGCGTCTTTTCACTGGCCCGATGCTGCGCGTTGCGTCGGGCTGATTGTAAGCGGCTAGGTGTCGACCTGTCGATACGACAGCGGCCTCATTAGCGCAGCCAGCACTCAGAGAGCACATTGCATGTTTGAAAATCTGACCGAACGTTTATCGCAGACCCTGCGCCATGTCTCCGGCCAGGCGCGCCTGAGCGACGACAATATCAAGGACGCGATGCGCGATGTGCGTATGGCGCTGCTGGAGGCCGATGTCGCGCTGCCCGTGGTCAAAGATTTCGTTGACGCCGTGCGTGCTCGGGCGGTCGGCCAGGAGGTCAGTAAGAGCCTGAGTCCGGGGCAGATGTTCATCAAGATTGTCCAGCAGGAGCTGGAACACATCATGGGTGATAAGAATGAGGCCCTGAATTTCTCGACTCAACCCCCGGCTGTTGTACTGATGGCGGGCCTGCAGGGTGCGGGTAAGACCACGTCGGTGGGCAAGCTGGCGAAATACCTCAAAGAGAAAGAAAAGAAAAAAGTCCTGGTGGTCAGCGCCGATATTTACCGTCCGGCGGCGATCAAGCAGCTGGAAACCCTCGCCAATGACGTGGGGGTGGATTTCTTCCCGAGTCATGCCGAGCAGTCGGCTGTCGAGATCGGTCGCGCGGCGGTCGCCGAGGCCAAGCTCCGTTTCTACGATGTGCTGATTGTTGATACCGCCGGCCGACTGCATGTCGATGCCGATATGATGAGCGAGATTCAGGCGCTGCACGGCGAAATCAAGCCTGCGGAAACGCTGTTTGTCGTCGATGCCATGACCGGTCAGGATGCCGCCAATACCGCCAAGGCATTTGGTGAGGCGCTGCCGCTGACCGGGGTGATCTTGACCAAGGCTGATGCGGACAGCCGCGGCGGTGCGGCGCTGTCTGTGCGCCACATCACCGGCAAGCCGATCAAATTCCTGGGTGTTGGTGAAAAGACCGATGCGCTGGATCCCTTTCATCCCGACCGCGTTGCCTCGCGGATTTTGGGTATGGGCGACATTCTGTCGCTGATTGATGAAGCGGAAGCCAAGCTCGACAAGCAGAAAGCCGAAAAGCTGGCGAAGAAGATCAAGAAAGGCAAGAAATTTGACCTTGAAGATCTGCGCGATCAGCTTCAGCAGATGCAGAACATGGGGGGTATCACCGGTATGCTCGATAAGCTGCCGGGGATGGGTAATATGGCGCAAATGGCGCAGAGCCAGATCGACACCAAAATGTTCAATCGCATGGAAGCTATTATCAATTCCATGACGCCTGCCGAACGCCGCAACCCCGATATTCTCAACGGTTCGCGTAAAAAACGCATTGTGGCCGGGTCGGGTACGCAAATTCAGGATTTGAACCGCTTACTCAAACAGCACAAACAGATGGCCAAAATGATGAAAAAAATGGGCCAGAAGGGCGGTATGACCAACATGATGCGCGGTCTTGGCGGCATGATGCCCCCTGGCGGCGGAGGCCGTTTCCCGGGTATGTAATCCCGGTTGAATCCGCCCGCTTGGTGACGGCTTTGACGGCGTGATCGCGGGCTGGCTAAAAAACGGCATAAGCTGTTTCAAATGCGCGGACTTTCCCTTATAATTCCGCGCCTTTACGGCTCCGGGTCGTATTCAGGCTCAGAAATTTCGCAGCAGTCGCCTTGGCGATTGCCCAAAATGTAGGAATTGGAACAAGAATGGTCACTATTCGTTTGGCACGCGGCGGCTCTAAAAAGCGCCCTTTTTACCACCTGACAGTAACTGACAGTCGCACTTCTCGCGATGGTCGTTTCATCGAGCGCGTAGGTTTCTTCAACCCGATCGCCCGCGGTAACGAAGAGCGTCTGCGTGTAGATACTGCGCGTGTTGAGCACTGGGTAGCTCAAGGCGCCCAACTGTCCGAGCGCGTTGCCAAGTTGATCAAAGAAGCGCCGGCTGCCGAGTAAGGCGGGGTGTCGACCTCGGAACAACCGGTGGTGGTCGCCAAGATCAGTACCGTTTACGGGGTTAAAGGGTGGGTGAAAATTCACGCTTTCACCGACCCGATTGATAATTTTTTCGGTTTTAGCAACTTGCTGCTCCGGCGGGGCAAAAAGTGGGATGAGATCGAATTTGATGCGTGTCGCCGCCATGGCAAGGGCATTGTTGCCCATATCAAGGGGGTGGATGACCGCGAGCTGGCCCGGGAGTACAGCGGGTTGGAGCTGGCGGTGGCGGCAGATCAACTGCCGGCGCTGGCCGACGACGAGTACTACTGGCACCAGCTGGTCTCGTTGAAAGTGTATGCCCAGGAGCAGTTACTGGGTGCGGTGGATCACCTGATCGAAACCGGCGCCAACGACGTGTTGGTCGTCAAGCCCTGTCAGGGCAGCATCGATCAGCGGGAACGATTGATTCCCTATCTGCCGGGTGATTTTGTGCAGAACATTGATTTGCACGCGGGAACAATGCAGGTGGACTGGGACCCGGAGTTCTGAGCACCGCAAACGGGGAGCCGAACCATGGATATAGCAGTGGTCACGCTGTTCCCGGAAATGTTTGCCGCAATTAGCGAATACGGGGTAAGTGGCCGGGCGGTGCAGAAGGGCGCAATGACGCTGATCTGCATCAACCCGAGAGACTTTACCCACGATCGTCATCAAACCGTGGATGACCGGCCTTTTGGTGGTGGCCCCGGTATGGTGATGAAGGTTGAGCCTCTCAGTGCAGCGCTAAATGCAGCGCGGGAGAAGTTGGGCAAACCGGCAAAGACGATATACCTGTCGCCGCAGGGGCGACCGCTGGATCAGGCGGCGCTGGCAACGCTGGCAGGGGACGAGGCCTTGATTTTTCTGGCCGGGCGTTACGAAGGCGTGGATGAGCGCCTGATTGAGCGCGAGATTGATGAAGAGTGGTCCATTGGGGACTACGTCATCAGCGGCGGCGAACTGGCTGCCATGGTGATGATTGATGGCATTAGCCGATTGCTGCCCGGTGTTCTCGGGCACGAGCAGTCGGCGGAGCAGGATTCCTTTGCCGAGGGCCTGCTGGATTGTCCGCACTATACCCGACCTGAGGTGTGGGGCGAGGATACGGTTCCTGAGGTGCTGCGCAGCGGCAACCACGGGGCCATACGGCGCTGGCGTCATAAACAGGCGTTGGGTCGAACGTACTTGCGGCGCCCGGATTTGCTCGATACACGCGAGCTGAGCGACGAAGAACAAACACTGCTGGCGGAGTACCTCCGCGAGCGCGACGATTAACAGACACGCTAGCTGTGAAGCTACCAACATTTATTCAGGAGCATGCCATGAGCACCAACAAAATTATCGCCGAACTGGAAGCGGAGCAGACCGCCAAAGAGCTGCCGGAATTCAGCCCCGGCGACACCGTTGTCGTTCAGGTAAAAGTTAAAGAGGGTAACCGCGAGCGTCTGCAGGCCTTTGAAGGCGTTGTGATCGGCAAGCGCAACCGTGCCCTGAACTCTGCTTTCACCGTTCGCAAGATCTCTCACGGTGTTGGTGTTGAGCGTACGTTCCAGACTTACAGCCCGCTGATCGACAGCATTCAGGTTAAGCGCCGTGGTGATGTTCGTCAGGCCAAACTGTACTACCTGCGTGAGCGTAGCGGTCGTTCTGCTCGCATCAAAGAGAAGCTGTCTACCAAAGCCTAAGGGTTTTGAGTCAAGCAGATTCGAAAAGGCAGCCTAGGGCTGCCTTTTTTGCGTTTGGCTCCGTTATTCTGTGTCCATGGATAACGCGGCATTGATCAATACCGCGATAGAAAAGTCATGGCTGAAGAGGTAAGTGATAGTGACGGGAGGCGAGCAGGCTATTATCGACAGTTATGTCGACACGCTGTGGCTGGAGCGTGGGCTTAGCGATAACAGCTTGCAGTCTTATCGCCGGGATCTGCAGCAGTGGTCCGGATGGCTTGTTGGGCGGGGCAGTGGTGTGATGCAGTGCACGCGCGCTGATGTGCTGGCCTATCTCGGCGAACAGCACAAAGCGGGCAAGTCGCCCCGCAGTATTGCGCGTCTGCTGTCCTGTTTGCGTGGATTCTATCGCTATCAGCTCAGGGAGGGGAGGCTGCTGGAAGATCCCGTGGCAGATGTTGATGCGCCCAAGCTGGGTCGCCCGCTGCCGAAATCCCTCAGCGAGACTGATGTAGAGCTGTTGCTGGCGCAGCCGGACGACGACATCGCCGTTGAACAGCGCGACCGGGCCATGCTGGAATTGCTGTACGCCACGGGTTTGCGCGTATCCGAGCTAGTCAGTCTGCGGTTTTCGCAGCTAGGGCTTGCGCAGGGCGTGGTCCGCGTCACAGGCAAGGGGAACAAGGAGCGTCTGGTGCCGATGGGGGAGGAGGCGCTGCACTGTCTTGAGCAGTATCTGCGCGGGGGGCGACCACAGCTGCTCGCCGACGGGGAATCTGATGTGGTCTTTCCCAGTCGCAGAGGGCAGATGATGACGCGCCAAACCTTCTGGTATCGCATCAAGCACTATGCGCTGCGTGCGGGCATTCGCGCGCCGCTGTCGCCGCATACCCTGCGACATGCCTTTGCGACCCACCTTGTGAATCATGGTGCCGACCTTCGTGTCGTGCAGCTGTTACTGGGCCACAGCGATCTCAGCACGACCCAGATCTACACCCATGTGGCCCGCGAGCGCATGCAGGCCTTGCACAGAGAGCATCATCCCCGGGGTTAGGTCACATCGCTGCAGTGAAAAGGGTGAACTAAAGGTGCGCTGAATACTCACAGTGTTATCATCCTGCTTTCGATTTCTGCTGAGTCCCACGGAGAAGTTCCTTGAAGACCCCGAACCCCCGTTTTCGTGTAATCCCGTCACTGTTGCTGGCCCTGGTAACCTCCCTGTTATTTGTCGGTCCCTTGGCCGCTGAGACCAAGACCTTTGTAGATAAGGCCGCCGAGCAGGCTATTCGGGGCGCGTTTAAAAAAGCGCGCCCGGATTTGGCTGTCAGTACGATTGCGACCAGCGAAATCCCCGGCTTGTACCGCGTGGAAATTCAGAATGGACCGACCCTGTACTCCAGCGCCGACGGTCGCTATTTCGTTGCGGGTGAGTTGTTCGAGCTGGGCGAGAACGGCATTGTCAACGTTGCAGAAAAGCGTCTGCAGCCTATGCGTAAAGACATGCTGGCAAAAATCTCGCGCGACGACATGATTATCTTCAGTCCTGAAGGTGAGACCAAAGGCGCGCTGTACGTGTTTACTGACGTGGATTGCGGCTTCTGCCAGAAACTGCATCAGGAAGTTCCGGCGTTGAATGCCAAGGGAATAGAAGTTCGCTACCTTGCTTATCCGCGTCAGGGCGTCGGCACTCCGACATTCAAAAAGATGGTATCAGCCTGGTGTGCAGATGATCGTCTGGCCGCAATGGACGCCATGAAGGCAAGAAAGCCTTACCCGCAAAAGCAGTGTAAAACGCCGATTATTGAGCAATACGAGCTCGGACAGCAGCTGGGTGTAACGGGAACACCGGCGATTGTGACGGAGAGCGGTATGCTGATCCCCGGCTATCGTCCCGCTGAGCAGCTCATTCCTCTGGCATTGCGCTGATCTTCCGGCCCGCGCAGCAGCGCGGGGCCACTTGCGCCATGTTCGGCATGGCGTTTCCCCCCTTTCCTGACATAAAATGGGCGATTGTCACGTGCAGTGCGCTTGGCAGTTGACGTCTTATCCCAACATAAGGAGCAACGGTGAATCCGGTCAAAGTAGGCATATGTGGTCTGGGTACCGTCGGAAGCGGTACGTTTGCAGTGTTAACGCGCAATGCGGCAGAGATTGCTGCCCGCGTGGGTGCCGAGATTGTCGTTGCCGAAATTGGTGCGCGTCGCGACAACCCCAGCTGCAATACCGGCGATGTGGCGATTAACCGCGATATTTTTGCCGTTGCTGAAAATCCTGACATCGACATTCTCGTCGAGCTGATCGGTGGCACGACGGTTGCCAAAGAGCTGGTGCTTAAGGCCATTGCCAATGGCAAACACGTGGTCACGGCCAACAAAGCCCTGATTGCTGAATACGGCAATGAGATTTTCGCGGCTGCTGCAGAGCAGGGCGTGACCGTGGCCTTTGAAGCGGCCGTCGCCGGTGGTATCCCCATCATCAAGGCGCTGCGCGAAGGCTTGGCGGGCAACAAAATTCAGTGGCTGGCCGGCATTATTAACGGCACCGGTAACTTTATTCTGACCGAGATGCGGGAAAAGGGCCGGGACTTTAACGATGTGCTGGCTGAGGCACAGGCGCTGGGTTACGCGGAAGCAGACCCGACCTTCGACGTTGAGGGTATTGATGCCGCTCATAAGCTGGTGATCCTGGCTTCCTTGGCCTTTGGGATTCCACTTCAGTTCGACAAAGTTTACACCGAGGGTATCAGTCGCATTGCGCAGGAAGATGTGACATATGCCGAGCAGCTTGGCTACCGCATCAAGCACCTGGGCATTGCCCGCGATACCGATAACGGCATCGAGTTGCGCGTGCACCCCACACTGATTCCCGAGAAACGCCTGATTGCCAATGTGAATGGTGTGATGAATGCCGTACTGGTTCAGTCTGACGCTGTCGGCCCGACCCTCTACTACGGGGCGGGTGCGGGCAGCGAGCCGACGGCTTCGGCCGTGGTTGCCGACATTGTCGATGTGGCGCGTACCTTGAACGCCGAGCCGGGTCAGCGCGTGCCCTATCTGTCGTTCCAGTCGTCATCGCTGTCCAGCCATCCAGTGCTGCCGATTGATGATGTGGAAACGGCGTACTACCTGCGCATGTCGGCACTGGACAAGCCCGGCGTTCTGTCGCGGGTGGCACAGATTCTCAGTGACGACGGCATCAGCATCGAAGCACTGATTCAGAAAGAGCCCGCCGATGGCGCCAATCTGGTACCGATGATTATCCTTACTAACCGCACGATTGAAGGCAAGCTGTCAGCAGCGGTCAGTCGGATCGAGGGGCTGGAAGGCATCGTTGGCGATGTGACCCGCATTCGCGTCGAATCACTGGCCGGTTAATTCGTGCTGGTCCGGCGACTGGCAAAGCAGGGCGCGGCAGCGCCCCAACGCAATCAATGAGTTTGTAACGTGAAATACATCAGCACCCGCGGCAAAGCGCCCGCCCTGAATTTTGAAGATGTTCTGTTGACTGGTCTGGCGCCGGATGGCGGCCTGTATGTGCCCGAAACCCTGCCGCAATTCAGCCGCGAGCAGATTGCCGCTTGGTCATCTTTATCGTACACCGACTTGGCCTTTGAAATTGTGCAGCCCTTTGTGGCGGGCAGTATTCCCGATGCGGATCTGAAGGCAATCATTGACGACAGCTACCGCGATTTCCGTCACCCGGCTATCGCACCGCTGGTACAATTGGGCCATAACGAGTGGGTACTGGAGCTGTTCCAGGGGCCAACCCTTGCGTTTAAAGACTTTGCTCTGCAAATGCTGGGTCGCCTGCTGGATTACGTTCTGGAGAAGCGTCAGCAAAAAGTCGTGGTGATGGGCGCAACCTCTGGTGATACCGGCTCGGCAGCCATTCAAGGGGTGAAACGCTGCGAAAACGTGGATATTTTCATTCTTCACCCCTACCAGCGGGTATCGGAAGTTCAGCGCCGTCAGATGACCACTGTGAAAGGCGATAATATCCACAATATCGCCCTGCGCGGTCATTTCGATCACTGTCAGGCAATGGTGAAAGCCAGCTTCGCCGATCAGGGCTTTCTGCCGGAAGGGCGTCAACTGGTGGCGGTGAACTCCATCAACTGGGCACGCATCATGGCCCAGATTGTTTACTACTTCTACGCGGCCTATGCGCTGGGTGCACCGGACCGCAAGGTCAGTTTCTCCGTGCCGACGGGCAACTTCGGCGATATTTACGCGGGCTACCTTGCCAAGCAAATGGGCCTGCCCATTGAGCAGCTCGTGGTCGCTACCAACCGCAACGATATTCTGCATCGCTTTATCAGCAGTAATCAGTTTGAAAAACACGATTTGCAGCACACATTGTCGCCGAGCATGGATATTGTGGTGTCCAGCAACTTCGAGCGCATGCTGTTTGACTGCTTCGATCGTGACGGCGCCGCCATTGCCGATCTGATGCAGCGTATGAATACTGGAACGACCTCCATTCCTGCCTCGGCTTTCGACCGCGTTCGCGAGCTGTTTGCCAGCGCCAGTGTCGACGACGAGCAGACCGTGGCCACTATTGCCAGTGTCTACGACGAATGCGAGTACCTGCTTGATCCGCATTCGGCAATTGGCGTTAAGGCGGCCAGAGATTGTTGGCGCGATCGCAGCATACCGATGGTGACACTGGCGACCGCGCATCCGGCGAAATTCCCGGAAGCGGTGATGAAGGCGGGCTACCCGTCGGCACCAGCACTGCCCCACCACATGGCCGACCTGTTCGAGCTGGACGAGCGCTACGAAGTGATCGATAACGATATCGCCAGCGTTCAGGCCTTCATGACGAAGAATATTCGCGCCTGAGGTGAGTGGCTTTCCTCGCCTGATCAATCGCACGGCCAGTGCCGATGGGCTGGCCGGACTCCCAGAGCTGCCGCCTCTGCTCGCGAGACTCTACGCCAGCAGGGGCTTGTGCACTTCGGCAGAAACACAGCTTGGGCTGGATGCACTGCCTGCGCCGACAATGCTTGGGCTCGACGCGGCGGTGTCTGCTCTGGAAGCCGCCATAGCCTCGCGTCAGCGACTGCTGATCGTGGGAGACTTTGACTGCGATGGTGCGACCAGTACCAGTCTGGCAATCCTCGGCCTAAAGGCCTTGGGTGCGGCAGAGGTCGATTTTCTGGTCCCCAACCGCTTTGAGTACGGCTATGGCCTCAGCCCGGAAATTGTCGCCGTAGCGGCCGAGCGTCGCCCCGATCTGATTATCACCGTGGACAATGGTATTGCCAGCATCGACGGCGTAGCCGCTGCCGCTAGCCACGGCATTCCCGTTATCGTGACTGACCACCACCTCCCCGGCGATGCCTTGCCTGATGCGTTGGCGATAGTGAACCCCAATCAGCCCGGTTGCCCCTTTCCCGATAAATCGCTGGCAGGTGTCGGGGTGATGTTCTATGTGCTGTTGGCGCTGCGAGCGCGGCTGCGCGACAGCGGCCACTTTGTCGACAAGCAAGCACCCAATCTGGCCGAGTTTCTCGATCTGGTTGCGCTGGGCACCGTGGCTGACGTGGTCCCGCTCAGCCACGCCAACCGCATTCTGGTGGAGCAGGGTTTGCGCCGTATTCGCGCCGGTCGCTGTCGGCCGGGCATCAGCGCTCTGCTCCGAGTGTCCGGGCGAGAGGCGTCACGGCTGGTGGCCAGCGATTTGGGCTTTACCGTTGGCCCGCGCCTGAATGCTGCGGGGCGGTTGGACGATATGAGCATCGGTATTCGCTGCCTGCTGAGCGAGTCACCCAGTGAGGCGTTGAATCTGGCGGCGGAACTGGATGATCTCAATCGTGAGCGCCGCAGTATTGAGCAAAGCATGAAAGACGATGCCATGCGGGCACTGTCGCACTTGCAGCTCGATGCCAGCCGCGTGCCCGCGGGGTTGTGCCTGTACGACCCTACCTGGCATCAGGGGGTGGTGGGTATTCTGGCCTCGCGGATTAAAGAGCAGTTTCACCGGCCCGTGATCGCCTTTGCGGAGGTGGATGACGGCGAAATCAAAGGCTCGGCGCGCTCCATTCCGGGACTGCATATGCGCGATACCCTGGATTTGGTTGCCAAGCGGCACCCCAAATTGTTGAGCAAATTCGGCGGTCACGCCATGGCGGCGGGCTTGAGTCTGGCGAAGGCCGATTTCGACGACTTTAAAGAAGCGTTTGTGGATGCCGTGGCCGAGCAGCTCAGCGAAGAGCAGCTCGAAGCGGTGGTGCACAGCGATGGAGAGCTCAGCCCCGCGGAGTTATCGCTGGACAATGCGGAACTGCTGCGCAACGCCGGGCCCTGGGGGCAGGCCTTTCCGGCGCCACTGTTTCATGGGCGCTTTAGCCTGCAACAGCAGCGCATTGTCGGTGAGCGGCACTTGAAGATGACCTTGGCGCCGCTGGATCAGCCTCAGGCGATTATCGATGCGATTGCTTTTAATGTGGATACAGCGCAGTGGCCTGACCCCGCAGTCAGGGAGGTGGAGCTGGTTTACAAGCTGGACAGTAACCTCTGGCGGGATCGCCTCTCGCTGCAACTGCTGGTGGAGCATTTGCGACCCGTCGTCGCCGCTCGCTGACTCTCGGGACAAGGAGAGTCGCCAGCTTTCCGCCGCTGCCCGCATCAGGTAAAATACGCGCCTTTTCCACGCTGGCCCGGAAACCTTACATGTTAGAAATCAACGCCCTGCGCAATGCCCTCAAAGACATGACTGAGCGTACCGATACGCTTAGGGGGTATCTTTGACTACGCTAACAAGAAAGAGCGCCTGACTGAGGTCGAGCTGGAACTGGGTGATTCCGCCGTATGGGATGACCCCGCGCGGGCGCAGGAGCTGGGCCGCGAGCGCGCCAGCCTGGAAGCCGTGGTGGCCACCATCGACGAGATGGATGCCGGGTTGAACGATGCCGGCGAGCTGCTGGATATGGCCGCCGAGGAGAACGACGAAGATACTATCGAAGCCGTGCAGGGCGATATCGAGCGAATGGAAGCCTCGCTGGCTAAACTCGAATTCCGCCGCATGTTCTCCGGTGAAATGGATGCCAACAACTGCTACCTGGATATTCAGTCCGGCTCTGGCGGAACCGAGGCGCAGGACTGGGCCAATATGGTGCTGCGCATGTACCTGCGCTGGGCGGAGGCCAAAGGCTTCAAGGCCGATCTGGTGGAAGCGTCGGCAGGGGAAGTCGCCGGGCTCAAAAGTGCCACGATTCATATTCAAGGCGAATATGCGTTTGGCTGGCTGAGAACGGAAACCGGGGTACATCGGCTGGTGCGCAAATCGCCCTTCGATTCGGGCAATCGCCGTCATACCTCGTTTTGCTCAGTGTTTGTGTCACCGGAGATCGATGACAATATCGAGATTGAAATCGATCCCTCCGATGTCCGCACCGACACCTATCGGGCCAGTGGCGCCGGTGGTCAGCACGTTAACAAAACCGATTCGGCGGTGCGTTTGACGCACACCCCGAGCAATACTGTCGTGCAGTGTCAGAGTGAGCGTTCCCAGCATCAAAACCGCGATAAAGCGTGGAAAATGCTGAAGGCCAAGCTTTACGAGCTGGAGCTGCAAAAGCGCAACAGCGAGGCGCAGGCACTGGAAGACAGCAAGTCCGATATCGGTTGGGGAAGCCAGATTCGTTCCTACGTGTTGGACGACCAGCGTATCAAGGATCTGCGCACCAATGTGCAGACCAGCAACTGCAACAATGTGCTCGACGGCGATCTCGATATGTTTATCGAAGCCAGCCTGAAGTCGGGTCTGTAATCGCAATACATCGGCGCGAACCGAATTTTACCGGGCGTCCTTACGGCGCCCAGCCAACAGGATTATTCCATGTCTGAACAGCATAATGCCCCCGAGTCTGGCCACGAGGCCACGCAGGAAGAGAATCGCCTGATCGCCGAGCGCCGCGCCAAACTGGCGGCGATTCGCGAAAAGCGCAATGCCTTCCCCAACGACTTCCGCCGCGATGCCTGCGCGCAGGAATTGCAGGAGGAGCTGGGCGACAAGGATAAGGAGACACTGGAGCAGCTTGACCGTCGCGCCAGTGTGGCGGGCCGCATTATGGCCAAGCGCGGGCCGTTTATGGTGCTGCAGGATATGTCTGGCCGCATTCAGACCTATATCGACAAGAAGAAGCTGCCCGCCGAGCTGATGGATGACATTAAGGCTTGGGATATTGGCGATATTATTTTCGCTACCGGGCCGGTGCACAAATCTGGCAAGGGTGACCTGTATGTGTATATGGAAGAGGGCGGCTTGCTGACCAAATCATTGCGCCCGCTGCCGGATAAATTCCATGGTCTGCAGGATCAGGAATTACGCTATCGCCAGCGCTATGTCGATCTGATTATGAACGAGCAGTCGCGTCGCACCTTTGCCATTCGCTCGAAAATGATCAGCTCGATCCGCAACTTCCTGCAGCAGCGTGATTTTGTGGAAGTGGAAACGCCGATGATGCAGGTCATCCCCGGCGGTGCTTCTGCGCGCCCCTTCGTGACGCATCACAATGCCCTGGATCTGGATATGTACCTGCGCATTGCGCCGGAGCTGTATCTGAAGCGACTGGTGGTGGGCGGCTTTGAACGCGTGTTTGAGATCAACCGCAACTTCCGTAACGAGGGCTTGTCGACGCGTCATAACCCCGAGTTCACCATGATCGAGTTCTACCAGGCCTACGCCGACTACAAGGATCTGATGGACCTGACCGAGGCCATGTTGCGCCACGTAGCACAGGAAGTGCTGGGTACCACCACCTTGAATTATCAGGGCAGTGAGTACGACTTCGGCAAACCATTCACCCGCCTGTCGGTGTTTGATTCGGTATTGCAGTACAACCCCGATATCAGCGCTGAGCAGCTGTCGGATATTGCGCAGGCCACGGCAATTGCCAAGGGGCTGGGGATCGATGTGAAAGATTCCTGGGGACTGGGCAAGATCCAGATTGAAATCTTTGAAGAGACGGTTGAGCACAAGCTGGATCAACCTACCTTCATTACCGAGTATCCCACCGAGGTGTCACCGTTGGCGCGCCGCAGCGACGATAACCCCTTTGTTACGGATCGCTTTGAGTTCTTTGTGGGAGGCCGTGAGCTGGCGAATGGCTTCTCGGAGCTTAACGATCCCGAAGATCAGGCCGAGCGCTTTATGGCACAAGTCGCCGAGAAAGACGCGGGCGATGACGAGGCAATGCACTACGATGCTGATTACATCGCAGCGCTGGAGTACGGCCTGCCGCCTACGGCGGGCGAGGGCATTGGCATCGACCGTCTGGTGATGCTGTTCACTGACTCGCCGTCTATTCGTGACGTGTTGCTGTTCCCACATATGCGTCCCGAAGCCTGATTCGCTTCCTTTCTGACGCCAGCCGCCCGGCTGGCGTCACATTCAATCTAACATGCGATCTTGCTCTCACGCTGATAAGTCGAGGCTAGACAGCAACTTGCGCAGCTATGCTATAGTCCCTCGATAAAAAATCCGCAGGGAGTAATAGTCATGAGTATTGAAAACGTAGACCTGTTTGATGGTCTGAGTCCCGAGGAGCTGCAATTGCTCCGGGATACCAGCATCGTGCGGGAATACGCGAAAAATACCGTGCTGATTCATGAGGGTGATGTCGCGGACTCACTTTATGTCGTGGATAGCGGTCGCGTAAAAGTGTATTGCAGTGACAAAAACGGCAAGGATTTTGTACTCAATATTCTCGAAACTGGCGATTATTTCGGTGAGCTGGCCTTGTTGGACGACGATCGGCGCTCGGCTTCGGTCAGGGCAATGGACGCGACCAAGGTGCGCATTATCTATAAGGAAGACTTTAAAGCCATCCTGGATATGCACCCGAATATCACCCGTATCCTCAACAAAAATCTCACCCGTCGCATTCGCCAACTCACCAATGATGTGAAAAGTCTGGCGCTGCAAGATGTCTATGGCCGCGTTGTCAAAGTGCTCACCGGGCTGGCTGAGCCAGAGGGTGACAGTGGCGCAATGAAAATTCACGAGAAGCTGACCCAGCAGGAAATCGCTGATCGTGTGGGTTCATCCCGTGAAATGGTGGCGAGAATTCTCAAAGATCTGACGATTGGTGATTACATCGAGGTGGAAGGCCGCCACATCATCATCAAGAAGAAGCTGCCGGAGAGCTACTAGCTTGCCAGTGCCTGACTTAGATACTTCTGGACTAAGATAGGCGCCAATGCCATTGCGGCTGGCCACAGATCTATGAAAACGCCCCCGTAAATACGGGGGCGTTTTCATAGTGGCGCACAAATAATATAGCGAAGGGATTAATATGAGCGAGGGCTGACCAGCCCAAGGTCGATCGCTTTGAGCGTTGCTTCTGCCCGCGAATTCACTTGAAGCTTGCGGTAAATGTCCTTGAGGTAGTCAGCCACGGTGTGGTGACTCAGGTGCAGTGACTCGGCGGCATTGCGAACGCTGTAGCCGTGGGCGATCAGTGTCAGCACTTCGGCCTCCCGCGCCGTGAGCGTGTGTTCAATCAGCGGTTGCGGGCGGAAAAACGCCAGCATACGACGGGCAATGCTGGGAGACAGCGGCGGCTGTCCTGCCAGAATGCCCATCAATCGTTGACTGAATACCTCGGCGGTTTCGTCCTTGAGCAGGTAGCCTTCCGCACCCGCTTTTAATGCGGCAAACAGGTGCTCAGAGTCATCGAAAATGGTGGTCATCACGCAGCTGCATTGGGGGTTTTTGGCAAGAATTTCGCTTATCAGCGCTACACCCGAGCCATCGGGAAGGCCAATGTCCAGTAGGGCGAGTTGGGCGGGCCAGGTCGGAAGCAATTCGCGCGCACTGGCCAGGCTGTCAGCCCGGCGGACGCTGGCATCGGGAAAGCAGTGAGCGGCAATGCCGGCAAGCCAGTCGGAGACATCTGGCAGGTCTTCAACAATCAGGATGTGCGTTATTGCGCTCACTGGCGTATTCCAAATATTGGTATGTGAATGACTATCAGGCTGGATACTATCGCCAATTCGCTATTATGACGCATCCCCTCATTTGTGGGGACAAGGATGATGCCGCGCCTGCAGGTGTATCGCACCTCGTGTTCAGCTTTGAAGAAGAGAAGTAAAAGGGATGAACTTACATGCTCGCTTGACTGTGGCACTCACACTGCTGCTGTTCAGCATACTTGCCAGCTTGTTGCTGGCATTACATCTGCCTCAGCCTCGGGGGCTTTTCAGTCTGGACGGGGAGCAGATCATTTACTCGGCACCGACCGGCCAGCGCCACACAGTGGTTGCACTAAAGGCTGGTGAGCAGCAATTGCCTGCCAATCCTCTGTGGCTGATTGCGGAACCCGACGTCCTTGAAAGTTTTGAGGAATTTAACGGCCTGATGGATCAGCAGCGCCTCATGTCGGCGGCCGCACAGCGCGGTGATCTGGTATTGATCACCGGTTCAGGAGAGCAACTCGCGGTGCCATTCCGCCAACGGCAACTCGGCGATCTCCACTGGTTATTCTGGTTTCAGATTGGTGTTGGCAGCGCCATTTTGATTATCGGCGGGATGGTCTGGTCGGCCAAGCCGGGCAAGGCGACCACACTGTATGCCGCGAGCGGGCTGTTCCTGGCTGTTGCGACCAATACAGCCGCTGTGTACAGTACGCGATCGATGTTTATTGATGGCGATATTTTTCGCTTTCTCTCTGACTTCAACAGCTGTGGTGCCTTGCTGTTTTCTTCTTCATTCAGCGCCTTGCTTTGGCATTACCCGCAGCAGTTGGGGCGCCTTCCCGTTGCACCTCTGAGCTTTATTGCCGGGTTTGCCTCATGTGCGATGGTCATTTTTCAATGGGAGCCTGCGCCCAATTTTTATTATTTCCTGGTTTTGGGTATCTACGCCGTGGGCTTTATTTTTGCGGCCCTGCAATGGCGTTTTACCCGCGACAAGCCGTTGGAGCGGGCGGCACTGCTCTGGTTTTTGATTGCCATTTTTACCGGTACGGGGGGCTTTGCCAGCCTGCAACTCGTTCCTGCTGCATTGGGGCTGGAGTTACTGGTGCCACAGGAAATTCTGTTTGCGGTATTTCTGTTGATGTACGGCGGGGTTGCGCTGGGGTTAATCCGCTATCGGCTGTTTGATCTGGAGCGCTGGTGGTTTGCTCTGTGGGGCTGGTTGCTGGGCGGAGCCGCGGTGATTGCGGTCGATCTCGCGCTGGTGTCGCTGCCGGCCATGGGACAGACCCTGGCGCTGTCATTGTCGCTGGCGATGGTCGGCTGGCTGTATTTCCCAGTAAGGCAATGGTTCTGGAAGCGCTTTGTGCGCGTGCCGGAACGGAATCTGGAGCGTATTCTCCAGCAGAGTATTCCACGCTTTACCGCGATTCGCAGCGTGACAGAGCTGCGCAGTCTATGGCTTGAGTTGCTTCAGGAGGTCTTTCAGCCGCTGCGCAGTCAACCCTGTGTCGGTGTTCAGCAAGTGCAGTTGCTGGATGGAGGGCAGGCCATGAACATCCCCGATGTGTTGGGCGAGGGAAACGGTATGCAGCTTCAGTTAGCTGACCGGGGGCGGCGACTTTTCAGTCGCGATGATTTGGCATTGGTCACCTTGCTGCAGGGCCAGTTTGAGATCGCTCAGAACAGTTTGCGAGCCAGTGAGCGCGGGCGGATGGCGGAGCGGGAGCGAATTCGCCGGGATATTCACGACGATCTTGGCGCGCGCCTGCTTACCTTGTTGCATCGGAGTAATGAAGGTGAGCGCCCGCTGGTGCGTGAGGCAATCAAGGATTTGCGCAGCTTGCTGGAGGCGCTGGACACCGAAGCGCGGCCGCTGGAAGTGCTATTCGCCTCCTGGCGTATGGAGCTGGAAGAACGTTGCCACACAGCGGGCGTGCCTCTGCAGTGGCAGCAGCCGGAACGTGTTCCCGCGTTGTTGGTGAGCCCCGAGTCGCAGCAACAGTGCCAACGCGTTCTTCGCGAGGCCGTATCCAACGCCTTGCGTCATGCCAAGCCCAGCGCGGTGAGCGTTGACATTGAACATCAGGGAGATGCGCTGCGCATAGTTATCGAGAACGACGGTGTGCCCGATAGTCCGGTTCAACACGGGCGGGGAACCGCGATCATGCAGCAGCGAGCCGACGAGCTGGGCGCGCTGCTCGAGCGCGATCATCAGGGGCCGTGTTGGCGGGTAAGCCTAAGTCTGTCTCTATCGCTGCTGGATGCCAGTGAGCCCCCGGAATCCGGGGGTGCGGAGCCTGCGCCTGCGCCGCTATAGTGCTCGCCAGGCGGGCTCAGGATGAGGGGTGGTGAGAGTCGCCCTCACAGGGATGTGCCGCTCCGTTACGGCTCGCGTATATCATCAACGTGCACCACGGCACTGCCGTGGGCAAACCGTGCCTGCAATGACTCGCCTTTCCGCAAGGTGTCGACATTGCGAACCGCCTTTCCCTGTTCGTTCAGCACAATGGCATAACCGCGATTTAAGGTCTGCTCGGGCCCGAGACTGCGCAACTGTGTTTGCAGTGCGGTCAGTCGCTGACGGTGTTGGCGGAGCTGGATCAGCAGGACACTTTGCAGTCGTCGCTGCCATTCCTGCACCGTTTGCTGACGAGCCAGCAGTTGGCGCTGAGGATTAAGCAGTGCCAATTGCCGTTGCCGTGCCTCAAGTTGCGCACCGCGCTGGAGTTGCCCGACCAGCCACTGACGACGCAGGCGAAGCTCAAGTTCATCAAGGCGTTGGGCCTGCTCACGCAAACGACTGCGGGGATCGCGGATACGTCCTTGCAGCGTTTGCACTTGTTCGCCAAGCTGCCGCAAACGGCGGCTGAGAGCCTGTTGCAGTCGTCCGCGCAGCAATTGCAGGCGGGAATTCAGCTCGGCTTGATCAGGGCTGAGCATTTCCGCCGCGGCCGACGGCGTCGGGGCACGTTGATCGGCGACAAAGTCGGCAATGCTGAAATCCACCTCGTGGCCAACCGCGCTGACCACGGGCAGGGCGGAATCGAACACGGCCTGAGCCACCACACGTTCATTGAATGGCCACAGGTCTTCCAGTGAGCCGCCGCCGCGGCTCAGCAGTACCACATCGAAGTCCTGCCGACCCTCACTCGCCAGACGGTTGGCCTGATACAGGGCGCGGGCGATCTGTCCGGCGGCCTGTTCGCCTTGCACCAGCACTGGCAGCAACGTGATGTTGATTGCCGGCCAGCGTCGCTGGAGTACGGCGAGGATATCCTGCAATGCGGCGCCAGTGGGCGACGTGATCAGCGCGATATGTTTTACCGGTGAGGGCAGGGGGCGCTTGCGCTCCGGGTCAAACCAGCCCGCCGCCTGCAGCTCGGCCTTCAGGGCTTCGAAGGCGGCGGCCAGCGCACCGGCCCCGGCAGGCTGCATGCTGTCGACGATCAGTTGGTAGTCACCGCGCCCCTCGTAGAGGCTGACTTTGCCACGTACCAGCACCTGCTGCCCCGGCTGTGGCTGAAAATTGACGCGCATATTGCGGTTGCGAAAGAAGGCACAGCGAATCTGCGCGCGATCGTCTTTCAGCGTGAAGTACCAGTGGCCGGAGCTGGGCCGGGAGAAGGTGGATAACTCGCCGCTGACGCTGACCTGGCTGAAGCAATCTTCGAGGAGTTGCTTGGCAAGGCGGTTGAGTTGGCTGACGCTGAGCTGCTGTGGCGATTCTTGTGTAGTCATCGCGCAATCATACCAAGATATAGCGCTTTTGCCCGCCATAATTGGTTTACTCGGCGCGCCGCATCACTTAAAATTGCGAGGATTCTAGCCACCGGCATTGGAATCATTCTATGTTACGTATCTCCCAAGAAGCACTCACCTTTGACGATGTTCTGCTTCTTCCCGGCTACTCTGAAGTTACCGCGAAAGATGTCAGCCTGCGGACCAAGCTCACCCGCAATATCACCCTGAATATTCCCCTGTTGTCAGCGGCGATGGATACCGTCACTGAAAGCGGCTTGGCGATTGCGCTGGCGCAGGAAGGCGGCATCGGCATCATCCACAAAAGCATGACCATTGAGCAGCAGGCCTATGAAGTGCGTGCGGTGAAAAAGCATGAAAGTGGTGTGGTGAAAGACCCGATCACCATTGATGCCAGCGCGCCGATCAGCGAACTGTTCGAACTGCGTCGTCGTCACAAGATTTCCGGCGTACCGGTACTGAATAACGGCGATCTGGTGGGCATCGTCACCAGCCGCGACGTGCTCTTTCAGGAGCAGATGGATGTGCCTGTTTCCACCATCATGACTCCCAAGGAAAAACTGGTTACCGTCAACGAAAACGACGATATGTCGGTGGCCCGCGAACTGCTGCACAAACACCGTATCGAGAAAGTGCTGGTCGTCAACGACGACTTCAAACTGACCGGCATGATCACCGTTAAGGATATGAATAACGCCCAGACCTACCCGCTGGCCTGCAAAGACAGCTCCGGTCAGTTGCGTGTTGGCGCCTCGGTGGGCACCAGTGCTGATACTGATGACCGCGTCGCGGCGCTGGTTGCTGCCGGTGTAGACGTGCTGGTGGTGGATACTGCCCACGGCCACTCCAGAAACGTACTGGAGCGCGTGAAGTGGATTAAAAAGCACTACCCGCAAGTCGATGTGATTGGCGGCAATATCGCTACCGGCGAAGCCGCACTGGCCCTGCTGGAAGCGGGTGCCGACGCGGTCAAGGTGGGCATTGGCCCCGGCTCGATTTGTACCACCCGCATCGTGACCGGTATCGGCGTGCCGCAAATCAGTGCTATCGCCAATGTGGCGGCCGCGCTGAAAGACAGCGGACTGCCGCTGATCGCTGACGGCGGTATCCGCTTCAGTGGCGACTTGTCCAAGGCGGTGGCTGCTGGCGCCCACGCGGTGATGATGGGCTCTATGTTTGCCGGTACTGAAGAAGCGCCGGGTGAGGTCGAGCTGTATCAGGGGCGTACCTACAAGTCCTACCGCGGTATGGGCTCGCTGGGCGCCATGACCAAAACGCAGGGCTCCAGTGACCGCTACTTCCAGAGCGCGGAAGACGGTGCCGAGAAACTGGTACCGGAAGGTATTGAAGGACGCGTCCCTTACAAAGGGCCGCTGGCGGCCATCGTTCATCAATTGATGGGCGGTCTGCGCAGCGCCATGGGCTACACCGGCAGCGTGGACGTCGACACCATGCGCAGCAAGCCGCAGTTTGTGCGAGTGACCGCTGCCGGTATGAGTGAAAGCCACGTGCACGACGTGAGCATCACCAAGGAAGCGCCTAACTACCCAACCTGATTTTTCCAAGCACAGGGCGTCGGCAGCGACGCCCTGTTTGCTTAAGGGCTGACCTGCTCAGCGCCCACCCTTCACTAGAGAGAACACTGTGTCCACACCCGATATTCACGCCCACCGCCTGCTTATTCTCGACTTTGGCTCGCAATACACTCAGCTCATCGCCCGTCGCATTCGCGAAATTGGCGTGTACTGTGAAATTCGCGCCTTTGACATCAGTGATGCCGATATCGACGAGTTCAACCCCTCGGGCGTCATCCTGGCGGGTGGCCCGGAGTCGGTGACGCAGGCCGGTTCGCCCCGCGCACCAGAAAAAATCTTCGCGCTGGGTATACCGGTACTGGGCATCTGCTACGGCATGCAAACCATGGCCGAGCAAATGGGCGGCAAGGTAGAAGGTTCGCCGGTGCACGAGTTTGGCTATGCGCAGATTCGTCTCGAAGCGCCCAGTGAACTGACGGCGGATGTGGCCGACCACATCGACAGTGACAGTGGCAAAGCGCTGCTGGATGTGTGGATGAGCCACGGCGACAAAGTGGTCAAACTGCCCGAAGGTTTTGAGGTGCTCGCGTCAACACCGTCTTGCCCGATTGCCGCCATGCAGTGCGAAGCCAAGCGTTTTTACGGCGTGCAGTTTCACCCGGAAGTGACTCACACTCTGCAGGGCAAGCGGCTGTTTGAACACTTCGTGCACAAGCTCTGTGGCTGCGAAGCGCTGTGGACGCCGGCCAATATTATTCAGGACGCGGTAGAGCGTGTTCGCGAGCAGGTCGGTTCGCAGAAGGTGCTGTTGGGCCTGTCCGGCGGTGTCGACAGCTCGGTCGTGGCGGCGCTGCTGCACAAGGCCATCGGCGATCAGCTCACCTGTGTATTTGTCGATAATGGCCTGCTGCGCAAGAACGAAGGCGATCAGGTCATGGACATGTTTGCCAAAAATATGGGTGTGAAAGTGATTCGCGCTGATGCGGAGGAGATATTCCTGTCGAAGCTCGAAGGCGAAGCTGACCCAGAGAAAAAGCGCAAAATTATCGGCAATACCTTCATTGAAATTTTCGACGAAGAAGCCACCAAGCTGAAAGACGTGCCTTTCCTGGCGCAGGGTACGATCTATCCCGATGTCATCGAGTCGGCGGCCGCAAAAACCGGCAAAGCCCACGTGATTAAATCGCACCACAACGTTGGTGGCCTGCCTGACGACATGGCGATGGAGCTGGTCGAGCCACTGCGCGAACTGTTCAAAGACGAAGTGCGCAAAATCGGTCTGGAATTGGGCCTGCCCTACGACATGGTCTACCGTCACCCCTTCCCGGGACCGGGCCTGGGCGTGCGCATTCTCGGCGAAGTGAAAAAAGAATATGCCGATATTCTTCGCGAGGCCGATGCCATCTTTATCGAAGAACTGCACAACGCCGACTGGTACCACAAAACCAGCCAGGCCTTTGCGGTCTTCATTCCCCAGAAATCCGTGGGGGTTGTCGGTGATGCCCGCCGCTACGAATGGGTCATCGCCCTGCGTGCGGTAGAAACCATCGACTTCATGACCGCCCGCTGGGCACACCTTCCCTACGAACTGCTGGAAACGGTTTCTAACCGGATTATCAACGAGATCACCCACGTCTCTCGGGTTACCTACGACGTCTCCAGTAAGCCGCCTGCGACGATTGAGTGGGAGTGAAAATACGTCTTTCGGGGACTATCGGCAGCTATCGGAATAGTGGTGTAAGTTTTTGATTTATCTAAATTTACGTCTCATTACCTATCGGTGGCTATCGACGGCAAGCAGGAACACTTGTCGGTAAAAACGACGGTATCGCGAAATCCCCGGATTAAGACTCTCCCAATTACCGTCATGCCTTTTTTCGGCGTGACGGTAAAACTACGCCCTGACTTCTTTTGAAATCAAGAACTTAGGGACATCATCAGGGCTCCTGCCCCTTGACGGTAACAAACCGCAAACACAGGAGAAACCTGATATGTTGACCGATACAGCACTACGCAAGCTCAAGCCCCAAGGTGCCACCTACAAGGTTGCCGACCGCGACGGCATGTATGTGACCGTCTCGAAAACTGGCACCATCACTTTCCGTTACGATTACCGTCTCAATGGCCGCCGGGAAACCCTCACCCTGGGTCGTTATGGGCCGGGCGGAATTTCCCTAGCCCTAGCACGGGAACGCCTGCTGGATGCCCGCAAGGCGGTGGCCGACGGGCATTCTCCTGCCCAGGAGAAACAGCGGGAAAAACGCCGCCTGTCCCGTGCCAGGAATTTCGCTGAATTCACCGAGGTGTGGATGGAAGCTTCCGGGATGGCTGACAGCACCAAATCCATGCGCAAGCACATCATCGACCGCGACATCCTGCCGGTCTTTCAGAACCGTCTGCTGGCGGAAATTACACCCGACGACCTCCGGGCCCTGTGTATGAAGGTGAAAAAGCGCGGGGCACCGGCCACCGCGATCCACGTCCGCGATATCGTCAAGCAGGTGTACGCGCATGCCATCATGCACGGCGAGAAGGTGGCCAATCCGGCCGATGAAGTGATGCCGTCATCCATTGCCACTTTTGCGCCCAAGGATCGCGCCTTGTCACCCGCTGAAATCCGGCTGATGGTCCACGAAATGGACACCATCCCGACGTCACCGACCATTCGCCTGGGGTTGCGTATGATCCTGCTGACCCTGGTGAGGAAGGCGGAGTTGCTAAAGGCGACCTGGGATGAAGTGGATTTCGAGACCGGAGTATGGAGTATTCCCAAGGAGCGGATGAAGCGGCGCTTCCCTCACAATGTTTACTTGTCCCGACAGGCGCTCGACATCTTGGTGGCGCTCAAGACCTGCGCCGGGGGATCCAAGTACCTGTTTCCGGCTCGCTATGATGGTGACCAGTGCATGTCCATGGGCACGCTGAACCGAGTGACCTTGAAGGTATCAGAGCAGGCTCGGGAAAAGGGCTTGCCGCTGGAACCCTTTACCGTCCACGACCTGCGTCGTACCGGTTCAACCTTGCTCAATGAAGTCGGTTTCAATCGCGACTGGATCGAAAAGGCTCTGGCCCATGAGGACGGCCGCTCATCGCGGGCCGTGTACAACAAAGCGGAGTATGCCGAGCAGCGTCGCCACATGCTGCAGGAGTGGGCGAACATGATCGATGCCTGGGCGGAAGGGGGCAGTTATATTCCGTCACTGATGCCGGAAAGCATGTCGGTGCCGGCATTGAAAGCATCGGTATGAGTGTCCAGAGTATGGTGATTGTTGGCTTGCGGTCGTTTGGGCATGGCCAACAGAACACTTATCATAACCCAAGGTTGTCGCTTGACAACCTTGGGTGCCATGCCCATACTGGAGACAAGGAATGACTCGATCATCGCATCCGAAGAAAGAGATTGAAGCGGCGCTCAAACATGCCGAAGAGGAAGGCTGGCGAGTCGAGGTGGGTGGTAGTCATGCCTGGGGCAAGATCTACTGCCCCTACAATGACGATGAATGCCGCTGTGGTGAGTTCTGTATCGCCAGTGTGTGGAGCACGCCGAGAAATCCCGGCAGCCACGCACGGGCGTTGCGCAGGGTGGTGGACAAGTGCTCCACTCACCAGCGCCGGGACGATACGGCGTCGGAGGATTGAACCGTGGAATATATCTTTACGCTGAAATACCAGCTGTCTGAGCAAGACTGCGATCCCGACGCGCTGGTCGAGCGTCTGGGTGCCGCCGGTTGTGATGACGCGCTTGTCGGTGTCGGGCAGCCCGGTCGCCTGGCATTGGAGTTCTCCCGCAAGGCTCACAGTGCAGAGGAAGCAGTTCGGACTGCATTGGCCGATGTCAAAAGCACTGTCCCCACCGCGCGTCTGATCGAAGCCTCGCCCGACCTGGTCGGTCTGACGGATGTGGCTGACGTGGTGGGGATTTCCCGTCAGGCAATGCGCAAGCTCATGCTGGCCCACCGCTCGACATTTCCGGTGCCGGTTCACGAAGGTAGCGCCTCGATATGGCATCTGGCGGAGGTGCTGGATTGGCTGAAAACGCGCGGGGGTTACCGGATTGATAGTGGAATGCTGGAGGCTGCGAGAGTGGCGCTGGAGGTCAATGTCACCAAGGAGGCGATTCGGCACCCGGTGAGTGGGCAGAATAATACAGAGTTGCTGACGGCCTAGCCGTCAGCTCATTGGTTGCGAGAACGTACCGGGCGGGTAATACGCTGGTTCACGTCCGGCCCGGGAGCGGGGGACGATTTGCCTGAGCGGGATTGCTGTTTGCGCTCCTCGATCCAGGCTTCCACTTCGGCCAAGTCCCACACCACGCAGCGGGGTGTCAGTTTGAAACGACGGGGAAATTCACCGCGACGTTCCATATCGTAGATGGTTGTTTCCGCCAAGGGGATCATCTGGTGAAGTTCACGTCGGCGGATGGTGCGACGGAAGGGAAGCGGAGGTGTTTCCACGTACTGTGGCAAATCGTCGTATTCAGGTGTTCCCGGCTTAGGCAGGGATTGGCGTGATTGGGGTTTCATGCATAACTCCAATATTGCGTATCAACACGATGTTTGGCCTTGGAGATATGGTGGCTATCTAGAACAATTGAGCCAACCCGCTGGGGCGAGCCGGAGAGAACGTGGGCTTAGATTGCCTGAAAAAAGCTCGTCGTAGGGGATACAACGGGAGCCCTTGGTAGCGCTTTCAGAGCATATATACAATGCATGCCGGGCAGGGGTGTATGTTGCATAATGTAAAAAGAAGCAGGAGAGCTGAAATAATGGCGGATTCTAAAAATGTATTTATCAGCCATGTGCACGCTGATGACCATGGCTTGCAAAAACTAAAAGATCTATTGGCTCCTAAAGGAATCGATATCCGGGACTCTTCGATTCATACGGGTAAATTCAACAACGCCTCAGATCCGAATTACATCAAAACCCAAATTCTAGCTCCGGCGATCAATTGGGCTGGGGTGTTTATCTGTTACGTGTCCCCCCAAACCAAAGACAGTGATTGGGTTAACTGGGAAATTGAGTACGCAGAAAAGCAGGGAAAGCGGATTGTCGGGGTATGGGCACACGGAGAGAACGAATGCGATCTTCCTACGGCTCTGGAAGAGTATGCTGATGCAGTGGTGGGATGGAATGGTGACGCCATTATCGATGCGATCAACGGCAAGGACGGTTGGGAAAAACCAGATGGCAATCCTTGTGAATCCGTATCATTGAAGAGGCATCCTTGCTCATGACTCGTATTTATTCGTATGTCGTTCGGTACGATAGCGGTTTTGCACCCAATCCATTTTATGGTTACTGCACGCTTGCGACTTGTAAACCGCCTATTCGGCGTGCCGCCAATATTGGTGACTGGGTCGTTGGTAGCGGGAGCAATGATCGGAGTATCAGGCGCGGCGGCCGGATGGTCTACGCTATGAGAGTGACTGAGGTGATAACTTTTGATGAATATTCTGAGGATCCTCGCTTCGAACCGAAGAAGCCCTACCGAAGGGGCAGTCGAAAGCAGAGTTGCGGAGACAACATATATTTTCGTGATGACTGTGATTCTCCTTGGCGTCAACTTGATTCTTTCCACTCAAAGAGCGATGGTCAAGTCAATCCAGATCATGTGAGACGAGATACAGGTGTAAATCGAGTATTAGTAAGCGATGATTTTGTTTATTTTGGTGGCAATGGTCCGATGTTTCCTGACCATTTGATAGATCAGGATGGGCGTAAACTTTGTAAGCAGGGTATAGGTCGATCTTGTTTTGACGATCCTCAAATGATTCAGAGTCTTGAGAAATGGATACGTGGCATGGGCGTTGTGGGTTACCAAGGGCCGCCTTTTGAATGGATATCTCTCCGTGGTTAATTTGAAAAAAGAAAATGGCTCTATTTTATTGGCCGATTATACAGACGGTATAGCTGAAACAGATGTTCTTGACCCGTCGGATATTAGTCCAATTCTACAAGGTCTCTACGGTGAAGTTGGCGGAATCATGTCGACCGCAAAAAAGCATATTCGGGAGAAATCAGCATATCCAGGATACAAGCTCGCAGCCGAAGAAGAATTTGGCGATACGCTTTGGTATCTTGCGGCACTGTGTAGAAGGATGGGGTTTCCGCTTGAAGAAGTCTTTTCCGAAGCGGTAGGGACTGAGAATTTCAGAGTACAAAGCGCTGCAAGCGACACGCTTGAAGGGGTACTGGCCCATATTGCAGTGCCGACATCGACAGAGTCAGTCGATGATACATTATTCAGGCTTGGTCGTTCGGCCGCACTATTGTTAGAGCCTGCTCCCGATCGTGGAAGGATTATTACATTCGCAAAAGATTATCTAGACGCTTTATTCGCGGCCAAGCTGGCTTTTTCCGAAGTGGCTAGAAGCAATATGCGTAAGGCGCGGGGAGCTTTTCTTGAGCCCAGCCCGGAAGACTTGATTGATTTCGATTCCGACTTCGAGAAAGAGGAACAACTTCCTAGAGAATTTGCAATCCGAGTCAATGAGCGTGCCAGTGGAAGAAGTTATCTCCAGTGGAACGAGGTGTTTATTGGCGATCCTTTGACCGATAATATCGCTGATTTGGATGGGTATCGCTTCCATGATGTTTTTCATCTCGCACACGCGGCTATTCTCCATTGGTCACCTGTGGTTCGGGCGTTGATCAAACACAAGCGTAAAAGCAAACCTGAATATGATGAAAATCAAGACAGTGGCCGAGCAATTGTGGTTGAAGAAGGTTTAACCGCCTGGCTTTTTTCCAAAGCCAAAGAGCTTGATTTCTTTGAAGGGCATAATCGTGTCTCGCTAGGGATATTGAAAACCGTGAATGAGTTTGTGGTTGGCTATGAGGTCTCCAAGTGTCCTCTTAAGCTCTGGGAGCGAGCCATACTCGATGGTTATACGGTATTTCGTCAACTCAAAGCCGCTCAGGGTGGCTGGATTGTGGGTAATCGTGAAAATAGAACAATTCATTACGAGCCACTGTAATCGAGGAATTAATTATGCATCCGTTCGTAAGTTCAGTTTCGGCTATGCAATTTGAAAACTGTTTTAACCCCTATACGGACCGGTGTGAAGTACATGACCAGCGTGATGCTCCTCGTATTAGGGCATTAGCTTTGTCAGCGTTAATAGAAAGTGCCTCACAAGAACCGGTTGATGCAATATGGATTGGGCGTGATCTAGGCTATCGGGGAGGGAGACGTACTGGTCTTGCTTTGACAGACGATATTCATATTGAGAAACATGTTAAACGCTGGGGGTTTACTGCCAAGCAGCCAACAATTGGTACGGCAATGGCGGAAAGGACGGCAGCTGTGATCTGGCGAATGCTAGACCAGATTGATGCCAAGGTTTTCCTGTGGAATGTCTTTCCGTTGCATCCGCATGAATCTGGCGAGCCGTTTACGAATCGACAGCATAATGCTCGTGAACGCCGGGCGGGAGAGGAAGTGCTCCAAGCTCTAGTTGCACTCCTAAAGCCATCACGCATAGTTGCTATTGGTAATGATGCTGCTGCAGCGGCTGATCGCGTTTTGAGTTCCACTCCGGTCGTTCGTGTTCGTCATCCCAGTTACGGCGGGCAAACGCAATTTATTCGCCAAGTTTCCGATTTATATGGCATTTCGGAACAAGCCGAATCGTTACCGCTTTTTTAAGTGAAGATTGCATCTGATGATTTTATCTTATGTCATGGAGCGCTGATTTCAGCGGCTGGCAATGGCGGTTTCGATCCATTGTGCAAGATTATCGCTAATGTACTTGTAGGTCTTCGCGCTATCGGAAAAGGGCGGATCATAGAGCTTCACAATGGATGATAATGTCTGTCCACTTTTTAACTTGAACTGATCGAAAGGGTTTGGACCTGCGGCAGAAGCTGTTTGACTATGGTCGAGAAGTCGATGGATGCGAATGCCAAACACACCTCTTCCATCGTTCCATGATTTTTCAATTTCGTATTTGACCCAGCGGCGATTCGCCGTTTCTGCCCCGACGAGAACGATCGTGCAAGTCCGGCCCTGTAGTTGAGAATCTATCCACCTGCGAATGGCGGCATCACCTCCACGTTTGACCTCTTCCCATCTGTTGTCGCTTGCAGGAGCATTCCCCTCGACAACACCAATATTTCGGACCTTTGAAGCTCGCCATCCATCTTTTTGATAATGGAAGCTATAGAATACCTTACGGGCCAACTTATACTCCTTGTCTTGTATTTATTCAGTCGCACCCGTCATTGGGCGATGTGATGTGATCGCAGAGCTAAGGCGTGACCGGAATAGTCGCGCAAAATCGATATCGTGCAGTTCATCATCATTGAAAAGTGCGAGTTTCTTGGCCAATTCAAGGGCTGCGCCGCCAGGTGCAGGAACCGGTAATACTACTGAATCAGGGTGGCGTTCAATGAACATGTCATACTCAGTCTCGATTCCTTCCATGCCCCCTATGAACACCGAGGCCACCAAGTCGTCACGAGACAACATGCTGTTTCGCATTAGTGAAAGACTGGCGTCCTGCTCACCCTGCACCGAATCAGTAAAAATAACGTTATTGAAACGCTGATTTTCTTCCGGGAATCGGTCTTTGAAATAGTTGCTTTGATAAAGAATGACTGATTCGGAGTAGTCAATGCCAAGATCTTCACAGATTGTCCAGATCATTGGAGTAATTGCCGGGTGTCCTCCCCAGACAATTTTATGCTGACGAATTACTTCGATAACCAGTTCCCGAACAGCGCATTGTATTAGGAACGGGTTTGCCGTCTCGTGATACGTCCCTCTGCCGATGGCAGGAACGCTCGCAGATAAGAAGATTGCACTCATAGCTTATGCCTCCCAATCCGCGAACTGCCAGCCTGCTTCAGCAGCCTTAACCCATCGTGCGGTGCGGATGTGGTCGCCCAGCCAATCTAAATGGCTGAGCCAGGTTGGATGTAATCCGACATGATCATAGATCACCGCAGCGGGAGTGTCTGGCGAATGCGTAGTTGCGTCATGAAGAGTGGAGGAGGTGGGTACTCCAACCGTCGGATAGGCCACTACATTCCTGCCATCCGGAAGGTGTATGTAGACGGCTCTATTGGGCCCTATGCCCATCACCTGGCCGCCAATAGTTTCAACGCTGTTCCGAATGCTGCTTACAAGGTTCACCGTGCGTACGGCTTGACTTTCGCTACGCACTGTCTCGAGTTGATGACAGATGCGCTCTACGGCATCACCGGACAGTCTTCCGGTGGCGTCGTCCACCTCTTCGGGGAGCAGTTCGGCACGGCTAGCGGTTGCCGTCCGGATAGATGGCGTAGCGTCAGGCCAGCCCACGCGTAAGACGCTAATACCCTTTGCGAGAGCTCGGCCAAATTCTGCGCTGGTCCACCGGCTGTCGAAGTAGCCTGGTGTATCCAGCATGACTAATACATCTGAATCACATAGGCGATGCCAAAGCATAGTCTGAAAGTCTTCTGCCGGTGCAATACCGTGTGTATCAAGAAAGACATCGAATAGTCTGGCTGAGAAAGCGTCGAACAACTGTAGTGCGGCTTCTCGTGCTTCGGTGCGCCGATAACTGACAAAGACCCGGCGTTGCCGGGGTAACAGGCCGGCACATTCGAGTAGTGCCGTAGCGACACGTTGCGGGCCGCCTTGATTATAGGCTAGGCAATTAAATGGACGGAGCTGTTCTGGTATCTCCGTCTCGACTTTTCCGGAGTCGGATACTACCGGCAATATGGGAATGTTGGTTCGAAGCAAGCGATCGATATTGGCTGTTGGGGCATCAATACCACCGTAATAAACTACAGCCGCTGATTTTTGTTGCTCGGGAGAAAAATCGGTAGGACATACCTCCCAGCTAACTTCTTGGCCAAGGCGAAGCCCAAATAGTTTTACAGCTTCCGCAATGAGTTCTTCAAGTTGACGGACCTGTTCGTCTGTTGGTGAGCCTAACACAGCCAGTTGGTACATTGTCGTCAAGTCAGAATCCTTATCGAGCACTTCTTACACGGGAAGTACAAGGCTATTTAGTGTGTAGTTTCGCATAATAAAGCAGTATACGCGGGGATGGTTGGGTGAACCAACAACTTGGTAACCACGTGCTTCCATTGCTTAGTTGAGATTGTCTTGTCTACCGTCCCGGCGTACCGCCGTCGGGCTCGCGGGCTGCGCCCCGCGCTTCTTGTCGAATCGCGGCCATCCGGCTTTGATCCCTGACGCCTCCGGCCCGTAGGGCCTGCGCGCTCCGCTTGCCAGTCCGATAGAGGCTGGTGGGGTGGGGCGGTCTTGCTGTTTCCCTTCACCGTACCACGGCGTGCTCGCCGTCAAGG